>NZ_CP107848.1 GCF_041431415.1 Streptomyces sp. NBC_00513 | reverse complement strand
CCGCCCGATCACCTTCCACAGATCGCGGGCGGGGCTCCGTAGCAGCACGCCTCGTGAAAGGTGACCGCCGTGTCCCACGCTAGCCCCTCGGAGCTCCGGCTCCGCACCTCCCGTATTGGGGGGTTTTGATATGACTCTGCCGGAGAACTTCGACCACATTCCGGAGCTGGACCCGACCAACGCGCACGCGGTGGACTGGGATCGCGTCCGGGCCGCGATCAAGGCGGCGCGGCCGGTCCGCACTCTCACGGTGATCGGCCTCGCGACCGTCCCGGCCCTGGTGTGGGCCGACCGGGTGGCGGTTCCGGTGACCGAGGCGGTGTCGGTGGACGCCGCGTTCTCCACCGCGTTCATCACGTCCATGGTCTGCGCGATCGGCATGGCGACCGGCGGACGCGTCCGCCGGTGGGCGTGCGCCGCGCTCCTCGTCGCCGCCATCGGCGGGACGCTGATCGCCGAGCCGACCCGCAGCCTGATCGCGGCCTGGATCGTGGGCGCCTGATGGACCTGATCACCTTCACCCACGTCGTGACGAGGGCGGGATCGGCCTTCGGGTTCTTCCTGTTGTGCGTCACTGCGATGTCGGTTTTCTACTCGCAGGGCCGCAAGCTCAAGGCGCTCAAGAAGCGCCGGATCTGGCTGCCGTGGTCCGGCTCGTTCCTCACGATGGTTCTGGCCTCCGCCGTCACGGCCGGGCTCTTGGGCCGGATCTCTGCGGGCTTCACCGGTACCGGCAACGCGATGGGCCGGACGGTCGGGGACGCGGCGATCGGCCAGGCCGGGGCGGGCGCGGTCCCCCTGTCCACAGGGGAGGTTCTGACCTACTCCGGGTCCTGGATCGCCCTGATTCTCGTGGTGGGCCTCGGTCTGTTCGTCTACTTCGCCAAGGGGTGGGGCGAACGCGCCCTCGCCCTCTCGGGCGCGGTGACCGGCGCTACCTGGGGCATCACGGTCGCGGTCGGCGGCTGGGCGTCCATGGTCCTGGTCCCACTCGTGTCCTGGGCGGGGGAGGTGCTGATCGGATGAACCGGCCTGCACCCCTGATTGCCCGGACTGCCGCTGGGGCCGGCCATATCGGTGTCGCCGTCGCGCACTGGGCGGGCGGACACACGGTGTCGGAAGAGGAGCTCCACCGGCGGATCGTCAAAGCGCGCGCCGCCAAGCACAGTGAGGCCGTCGAGGAGCATGCCCGCGAGGCGAAGCGTGCGCACCGGCGGGCGACGAAGCTGCGTCGGATCGCGGCCGAAGACGGCGGGCTCGTGCCGGCGGCGCAGGCCGACCTCGCCCAGGCGGAGCGCGAGGCCCGGCGCCACGATGCCGCGCTCGACGCACTGGGCGACTTCGAGATTCGTGACGTCGACCCGGGGCAGATCCGTCACCGCCGGGTCCGGATCGCGGTGGCGCGCTGCTCGCTGCTCGCCGTCCCCGTCGGGGGAGTGGTGGCCGGCTCCTGGCTGCTCGACGGTGTCGTGTTCCTGCTCTCGACGGCCGGAGCGGTGACGGCCTGCTGTGTGCGCGGTGACCGGTCCTTCGGCCGGACGGTCCGTCCGGTACCCGCCGAACTCCTCGCGGACACGGCCTTGCTCGTCCTGGAACCTGCGGCGCCGGAGCCGGAGCCGGTCGATACGGGGAAGTGGAAGCAGCAGCTCCTGACGTACGTCGAGCAGGCCGTCGCGACCGCGCAGCAGTCGGGGCACAACGGTGTCCATGCCGTCGATCTCCTGCACGGCCTGCACCAGCGAGGCGACTTCCTCGGCCTCACCTCGGCGACGTTCCCCGCGAAGCTGCGCGACGTCGGTGTCCCGACAAAGGTCGTCAGCGTCTCCGGCGCCAAGGCGATCGGTGTCGCCTACGACCAGCTCGCGCAGGCCCTGGGACACATGCCGCGCCTCCCGGTCCACCTGGTGCCGGACCTGACCCAGACGGCTCCGGTCCCCCACTCCCCCGACTTCGGGACCCGATCGGTAAGCGGGTAAACCCGCAGGTCACCGGCTTACCGCTTACCCGTTTACCGCTCCTCGGAGCTGGCCCCGATCGGGGCCGTCAGTAGACCCGCCCCCACCCGGTGCTCCCTGAACAAGATCCCGGGTGAGGGCGGCCAACCCCAGTAGGAGAACGCGATGATCCTCGCAACCAAGGCCGCTGCCACCGTACTCGCCGCCGCGCTCGGGACCGGCGCCGCCGTCACCGTCGCCCTGCCGGAGAAGGCGCCGTCCCCCGGCTACGTCCACTACGAGGGAGCCACGGTGGACGTGACCCCGAAGGACGGTACGCGCGGTCTGCTGCTCCGTGCCGAGGACGGGACCGTCATCGGAGCCATGGGCACCGCCGACGAGGCCAGCATCCAGGGCTGCCACCCGACCGACCCCGCGCTCGTGTGGGTCCACCAGATCACCACCGGTACGCACAGCGGCGGCTGGGGCGCCATGGCCGGGTACGTCCGCCACCAGTTTGCGGACGTCGACGGCGTCGTCCCCTGCGGCGGCTGAGCCATGGGACAGAAAGAGAACGCCGCTGCGGCTGCCGCGGCTGCCGCGAGCGCCGAGGCCGCCAGCCGCAAGGCCGCCGCCGCACTCCAGCGCCACGCGAAGGCCAAAACCGACATCAATCCGAAGGGCAAGCGATGAAGTTGAGCACCCAGCAGCAGATCGACGCTGCCGAACGGACTCTGCGGCTCGTCTGGGTCATCGTCGCCGGGGCGGTCCTGTACTCGGTCCTCACCGTGACTCCGCTCGTCCAGCGGGTGACCTCCGACGAGTGGGACTGGACCGCGCCGATTCTTCCGCTCGTCGTGGACGCGGCCGTGATCATCGTCGTTCGCGTCGGTGCCATCGTCGCGCGGCTCGACGGGGAGGCTGGCGCCTGGCCGGTGGTCCTGCGCTGGCTCACCGGCGCCATGACGCTCGCGCTCAACGTCGGGGACTCGATGCTCTCGGGCGACTGGGTCGGCGTGGGCGTGCACGCGGTCGCCCCGATCCTGCTCATCGTCACCGCTGAGGCGGCGCTCATGTGGCGGCGGGCGATCACGCGGGCCGTGGCTCGGATCCAGCGTGAGCGCGCCGTGGAGCGAGACCGGGTGGCCCGTGAGCGGCGGGAGGAGGAGGAGCGCTCACGAGCGGAGCGAGAGGCGCGGGAGATGGCTCGTGCAGACGAGCGTGAGCGCGACCGGCAGGCGGAGGAGCGGCGCCGTGAGCAAGAGCGGGCCGACCGTGCGCACGAGCGTGAGCACGCTGCCCAGCTCGCTCGCGAAGAGCGGGACCACGCCGCGCAGATGGAACGTGAGCGGGAAGAGCGGGCCGCGGCTCGCGAGGAAGCCGCACGCCTTGCGGCTGCTGAGGAGAAGCGGCAGGAGCGGGAGCGCGTCGACCGGTTGCGCCGTGATGAGCAGCAGCGTCTCGACCGTGAGCACGCGGCCCGTGAAGCCGCGCAGAAGACCGAGCGGGACCGCAAGGCGACTGACGCTCGCCGGTCCGTCCCGGCGCCTGTGAGCGCTGCCGTGAGCACCCCGCGCCCGGCCGTGAGTGCCACCGTGAGCACCCCCGCTCACGACGTCGCCGAGCCGGCCCCTCAGCCGGCCCCGACCGACGGCAAGATGAGCGAGCGGGACGCCCGCGCGGCGGTCGTGAGCGCGGTCCGCGAAGGGCGCTCACAGCGCGCCACGGCAGCGCTCACGGGCTGGTCCACCGGCTGGATCGCCGCCCGATACCGCGAGCTGGAGCAGGTGCCCGGACAACTGGAGATGAGCGCATGAGCACCCACCCGCTGACCGCGACCAACCGCGAGAGCTGACAGGGCACACCAACGCCCCGCCGACCTAGTCGGCGGGGCGTTCCTCGGCCCTCGAAACCCCACCAGCCCCAAGGCGACATTGGCGCCTCGCGGCTGATGGGCCGCCACTTGTGACAGGCTCGACCCACATAACTCCAGAAACGCGGAGAGGTCCGGCGCGTCAACGCCGGACCTCATTCCGCGAACACCAGAACCCGACTTCTTCTCACGGACCCCGGATTGGTGCTCACGCAGTGCTCTCCCATGATGCAGGAACCTCGGCCCCGGCCGCGACCCCGTCCCCGGACGCGTCGCAGAGCGGGGCCGTTCGTGTACCCGCCCGGCGGGCCCGCTGCCGGCGGAAGGCGTGCGGACGCCAGTTCACCCGCTCGCGAGCGGGTCAGAGCTACTGCTCTCCCACCTGTCGCAAGGGTGACGCGAAATCCACCCCGAAAACGGCCTCTGACCTGCAAGAACAGGGCAGCGGAGCTGCACAACTAGGTAAAGGGTTGACAGAGTTTTCCAAGAGCGGCCAGACCGCCTCTGACCTGCGGGAACGTCCGGAGGGTGGAGCGGGGGAGTCTGAGGGGGCGCAGCGCCCCTCAGAACAGACCCGCGCGGACAAAGCGGCGGCTGCCGCGATTCGGCGCTACCAGGGCCGGAAGGTTCTGAACCGGGTCTCGGGCATCGACGCGTGCGGGGGCTGCGGCCGGCGGGTGCTCGACCCGGAGACGGGAGTGATCTACGCCCGCTCGACGCGCGGCTACGTCGTGACGATCGGGCTCGTCCGCTGCGGGCGGATCTGGTTCTGCCCGGAGTGCTCCGGTGCGATCCGCCGGGGCCGGACCGAGGAACTGAAGACGGGCGCTCTGAGGTGGCTGGCGGCTGGCGGCACGCTCGCCGTGGTCGTCCTCACCGCCCGGCACAACCGGACGCACGAACTGGCCCGGCTCGCGGCCGCGATGTGGGGCGCGCCGATGCTCGATGCGGACGGCGCCCCGGTCCGGGACCGGAACGGGAAGCCGCGGCGGGTACCCGGCGCCTACCAGACGATGCTCACCGACCCGAGGTTCTACGGCCGGCCCGAGGCGGTGTCCTGGTGGGAGCGCAAGGACGGGTCGTTCGGGCACTCGGTCCGTGCGGCGGAGCAGGGCATCCGGCACCGGATCGGGTACGCGGGCATGGTCCGGGCCTCGGAGGTGACGCGGTCGCTGGAGCACGGCTGGCACCCGCACACGAACGGGCTCGTGTTCCTCGGCGGCAAGGTCAACGGGACCCCGGCCAAGGGCAAGGTAGCCGGCTACTTCACGCCCGGGGGCGACGCGCTGGAGGAGTGGGAGGACTGGCTCCGCGAGCTGTGGACCGGCGCTCTTGCCAAGGCAGACCCGGAGTTCACGCCCTCGACCGACTGCTACACCCGCGACTGCAAGTGCGAGGGCAAGGGCCACGGCGTCATGGTCAAGCTGATCACGTCGGCGGACGACGAAGCGCTGATCGAGTACCTGACCAAGGTCCAGGACGGCAAGGCGCCGGCGGCGTCGGTCCGCGCGGATCTGGACGCTGCGAGCGGGGCCGCGATGGAGACCACCCGCGCCGACAACAAGTCGTACCGGGGCCAGTCCATGACGCCGTTCCAGATGCTCTACCGGCTGCACGACCTGGAGGTCGCGAGGCTCAAGCCTGCGCGGGCGGAGGGGTACGGTACCGCCGCGCAGTGCCGGATCTGGTGGGCGGAGTACGAGAGCGCCATGGCCGGCCGGCGGGCGATCGAGTGGACGCGCGGCCTGCGCGGTCACGTCCAGCTCACCGGAGACGACTCCGATGAGACGAACAAGGCGTTCGTCTTCGAGCAGGACAAGAACCAGGAGTTGACCGGCGGGGTCATCCTCACGCGTGACGCCCACGACAAGGTGGTCGACGGGGACGCCGAACTGCACATGCAGGACGTCATCAAGACCGAGTCGTACGACACGGCGGCCGACGTCGTCGTCGACCTCGGCGGCCGGGCCGACCACGTCCGGGTGGCGACTGCCGAGCAGCTGGCCAGGGTGCAGGCGGACCTGTACGAGCGGGTCAACGCGAAGGCGCGGAAGCGGCGGTCCGAACAGCAGGTTGCCGAGTGGATGGCCAAGTACAAGCCCGCCAAGTCGGCGTTGGCGGCACCGGTCGAGGCCGTCAACCTGCTGGCCCACATCCGTGCGGCCCGGCACGCGCTAACGGTCCAGTAGCGCCCAACTTGCTCCGCCGGGGCCGGTGCCGAGATGGCGCCGGCCCTCCGGCATCTTCACGGCCTGGTGCTCGTCGTCGGTGACGGCCTGGTGCTGCTCGACGTCCGCTCGTTCCGCCGGCAGAAGCCGCGGTGCGGGTATCGCGGCCGGCGGCCTGGTGCTCGACGTCGGGCCGGCGCCGAGCGCGCGGCGGGGGGTGCTCATGACGGCAGTCTGCCGCTCGGTCGCAGTTCTCCAGACAGGGGAACTGCCTTTGTCCATCCACCCCGTTTGATCATGCTCCGGCCGTCCTCGGCCGCACCGTACTGGGCCCAGTACGCACTATCTTGCTCCACCGTTCTGGCCTGACAGCCGGCCTCTCCGCGCTCACTCACCAGCCGGTTGGTGAGTCACCGGTGACTCACCGGTCCGGACCGGTGAGTCACCGGTTTCATGATCCGTATCGGCAGATACCTGGGTGCTCCCGTGAACACATGGGGGGAAACAAGGGGGGAGACATGGGGGGAAACATCCGGGGAGACATGGGGGGAAACATGGGGGGAAGCGGTACGTCCGACCCCCGCGCATCCGCGCTGGTCACCGGCCGGATCTGGCCCGGTGACTAGCCGGACTTATATGTGTGGGTGGGGGGGTGGGGTGGTCTTCGGGGGCGGGTAGCAAGAGGTGTGCCCTTCTGGGTGGTCGAGTGAGCGTGGTCCCGTGGGGCGGGATCCGCGGTGCTGGGTCGGGCTCCGGATCGGCGTAGTGCCAGAGGTGTTCGGCGGCTGGTCGCTATTCCGGTGCTGCGCGTGCTCCTGGTCGACGTCGTCGGTGACGGCCTGGTGCTCCTCGACGTACGTCATCGCGTAGACGTACGGCTGGCCTCGATGACGTACCGGTCGACGGCGGCCGGGCTCGTGCGCCTGGTGCTCGTCCTCGACGCGGGGCTAGCCGTCACTGTGACGGCTAGGTGGGTCCGGTCTAGCCGTCACAGTGACGGCTACGGTGCAGGCATGAGCGATGACGTGGTGGTGCGGCGGGTGGGTCCGGATCCGGGGTGTCGGTGGTGTGGTGAGCCGGTGAGTCAGCTCGGCACCCGTACGCCGCGGCGCTACTGCCGGCGGTCGCACCGGCAGCGTGCGTACGAGGCTGAGCGCCTGGGCCTGCCGATGAAGCGGGACCGCGCGCCGGCGGCCTCGCCGGTGCCGGTGCCGGCGCCCCGCGAGATGCAGGCGGCGCTCTTCCTCGCGACGGCGATCGAGCGGACGTCGGTGGACGTCGACCACCACCAGGAGCCGGCGGGCGGTGACTTCGAGCTGGCCCCGCCCGCGCCGCCGGCCCCGCCGGCTGTGGACCCTGACTCGTCCGGGCTCGCGAGGGCGTTGGCGGCTCGTGCCGAGGCTGTCGGCAAGGGCCGGCGGAAGGGGGGTAGTGGCCTCTGGTGAGACGGCCCGCACCCGAACCCGCGCCCACGACGGACCTGTCACGAGCGGAGCGAGATTGACGGCGGATCCGCATCGCGGCAGCTGATAGCTCCCCGCCAGCCCGAGACGGGGCGGTCGTGCGCCTCACGCGCCCGCATCCGTGACGGCGGGGGTACGGCGCCCGGCCAGAGTCCGGGGTCGCTGAGAGGTGACGGACGGCCCCCGACCCCACCCCTCCCGCCGCCGGCCGCTTTTGCTGATCCGAGCGCGCCCGCAGCCGCCGTCCCAGCCGGCCGCGCATGCCATTTGACGGTAGGCGCCCCACAGTCGACCCGAGCGATACGACGCAGCCCCCGCCGAACTCCGGCGGGGGCTGAAGGGTGTTGAAGCGGTCTGGGTTCAGTTGCCGGCCACCTCGTTGTACTCGACGGCGAGGACCACGTTGCGAGGGAACCAGGTGGTTCCGTACTCGATGACGCCCTGCCCGTCGTGGCGGACCGTGGTGCGTACGAGGACCGGTGTCCCCTGGGCGACCCCGAAACCCTGGACGTGCTGGAGGGCGGTGAGGTCCACGGTGAAGTGGTCGGCGGTGAGTTCGGTCCTGCGGCCAGTCGCTGCCTCGATCCGGGCGACGTTGCCGGGCGGGGTGGACTCGGTGGTCAGCAGTTCCGGGACGAGATCGGCGAGTTCGGCGGGGAACCAGGAGTGTGACATCCGGATGACCCGACCCGCCCGGGTCACGCTCCCGGTTCGGAGCACCGCGAGGTCGGTCGGCTCGATCCCGAGGACTTCGGAGACCGCGCCGCCGGCGGGCGTCAGCTTCGCGGACAGGATGCGCTGTTCGTCGCCGGGGGCATACGCCTCCCCGCGTTCGCGGGAGCCGTTCACGCGTACGCGCAGGGTCGCGAAGTCGTGGGGGCGGAAGGTCGCCGCGTAGCCGAGTCCACGCACCGCAGAGGCGTAGCCCTCCATCGAGAGGGCCTTCAGGGCCCGCTGCGCGGTCTTGGTGGCCACGCCCCACTCGGTGGCGATGTCGCGCACCGAGGGCAGCCGCGCGCCGTCGGTGATCTGCCGGTCGGCGATCAGCCGGCGGTAGTGGTCGGTGATGTCTAGGTAGCCGATTTCGGTGGGGTCCATGGCGGTCGCTCCTGCTGTTGGTGACGGCGGGTCAAGTTCGAACTTGCCCTGGGGACTTGATGCTACAAGGGTGTGGCACTGAGGTACACAGTGTAGTACCGTCGTACTCGCTTGGAGCTGGTCCGTACGTCACACAGCGCCCCGCCCGATCACCTTCCACAGATCGCGGGCGGGGCTCCGTAGCAGCACGCCTCGTGAAAGGTGACCGCCGTGTCCCACGCTAGCCCCTCGGAGCTCCGGCTCCGCACCTCCCGTATTGGGGGGTTTTGATATGACTCTGCCGGAGAACTTCGACCACATTCCGGAGCTGGACCCGACCAACGCGCACGCGGTGGACTGGGATCGCGTCCGGGCCGCGATCAAGGCGGCGCGGCCGGTCCGCACTCTCACGGTGATCGGCCTCGCGACCGTCCCGGCCCTGGTGTGGGCCGACCGGGTGGCGGTTCCGGTGACCGAGGCGGTGTCGGTGGACGCCGCGTTCTCCACCGCGTTCATCACGTCCATGGTCTGCGCGATCGGCATGGCGACCGGCGGACGCGTCCGCCGGTGGGCGTGCGCCGCGCTCCTCGTCGCCGCCATCGGCGGGACGCTGATCGCCGAGCCGACCCGCAGCCTGATCGCGGCCTGGATCGTGGGCGCCTGATGGACCTGATCACCTTCACCCACGTCGTGACGAGGGCGGGATCGGCCTTCGGGTTCTTCCTGTTGTGCGTCACTGCGATGTCGGTTTTCTACTCGCAGGGCCGCAAGCTCAAGGCGCTCAAGAAGCGCCGGATCTGGCTGCCGTGGTCCGGCTCGTTCCTCACGATGGTTCTGGCCTCCGCCGTCACGGCCGGGCTCTTGGGCCGGATCTCTGCGGGCTTCACCGGTACCGGCAACGCGATGGGCCGGACGGTCGGGGACGCGGCGATCGGCCAGGCCGGGGCGGGCGCGGTCCCCCTGTCCACAGGGGAGGTTCTGACCTACTCCGGGTCCTGGATCGCCCTGATTCTCGTGGTGGGCCTCGGTCTGTTCGTCTACTTCGCCAAGGGGTGGGGCGAACGCGCCCTCGCCCTCTCGGGCGCGGTGACCGGCGCTACCTGGGGCATCACGGTCGCGGTCGGCGGCTGGGCGTCCATGGTCCTGGTCCCACTCGTGTCCTGGGCGGGGGAGGTGCTGATCGGATGAACCGGCCTGCACCCCTGATTGCCCGGACTGCCGCTGGGGCCGGCCATATCGGTGTCGCCGTCGCGCACTGGGCGGGCGGACACACGGTGTCGGAAGAGGAGCTCCACCGGCGGATCGTCAAAGCGCGCGCCGCCAAGCACAGTGAGGCCGTCGAGGAGCATGCCCGCGAGGCGAAGCGTGCGCACCGGCGGGCGACGAAGCTGCGTCGGATCGCGGCCGAAGACGGCGGGCTCGTGCCGGCGGCGCAGGCCGACCTCGCCCAGGCGGAGCGCGAGGCCCGGCGCCACGATGCCGCGCTCGACGCACTGGGCGACTTCGAGATTCGTGACGTCGACCCGGGGCAGATCCGTCACCGCCGGGTCCGGATCGCGGTGGCGCGCTGCTCGCTGCTCGCCGTCCCCGTCGGGGGAGTGGTGGCCGGCTCCTGGCTGCTCGACGGTGTCGTGTTCCTGCTCTCGACGGCCGGAGCGGTGACGGCCTGCTGTGTGCGCGGTGACCGGTCCTTCGGCCGGACGGTCCGTCCGGTACCCGCCGAACTCCTCGCGGACACGGCCTTGCTCGTCCTGGAACCTGCGGCGCCGGAGCCGGAGCCGGTCGATACGGGGAAGTGGAAGCAGCAGCTCCTGACGTACGTCGAGCAGGCCGTCGCGACCGCGCAGCAGTCGGGGCACAACGGTGTCCATGCCGTCGATCTCCTGCACGGCCTGCACCAGCGAGGCGACTTCCTCGGCCTCACCTCGGCGACGTTCCCCGCGAAGCTGCGCGACGTCGGTGTCCCGACAAAGGTCGTCAGCGTCTCCGGCGCCAAGGCGATCGGTGTCGCCTACGACCAGCTCGCGCAGGCCCTGGGACACATGCCGCGCCTCCCGGTCCACCTGGTGCCGGACCTGACCCAGACGGCTCCGGTCCCCCACTCCCCCGACTTCGGGACCCGATCGGTAAGCGGGTAAACCCGCAGGTCACCGGCTTACCGCTTACCCGTTTACCGCTCCTCGGAGCTGGCCCCGATCGGGGCCGTCAGTAGACCCGCCCCCACCCGGTGCTCCCTGAACAAGATCCCGGGTGAGGGCGGCCAACCCCAGTAGGAGAACGCGATGATCCTCGCAACCAAGGCCGCTGCCACCGTACTCGCCGCCGCGCTCGGGACCGGCGCCGCCGTCACCGTCGCCCTGCCGGAGAAGGCGCCGTCCCCCGGCTACGTCCACTACGAGGGAGCCACGGTGGACGTGACCCCGAAGGACGGTACGCGCGGTCTGCTGCTCCGTGCCGAGGACGGGACCGTCATCGGAGCCATGGGCACCGCCGACGAGGCCAGCATCCAGGGCTGCCACCCGACCGACCCCGCGCTCGTGTGGGTCCACCAGATCACCACCGGTACGCACAGCGGCGGCTGGGGCGCCATGGCCGGGTACGTCCGCCACCAGTTTGCGGACGTCGACGGCGTCGTCCCCTGCGGCGGCTGAGCCATGGGACAGAAAGAGAACGCCGCTGCGGCTGCCGCGGCTGCCGCGAGCGCCGAGGCCGCCAGCCGCAAGGCCGCCGCCGCACTCCAGCGCCACGCGAAGGCCAAAACCGACATCAATCCGAAGGGCAAGCGATGAAGTTGAGCACCCAGCAGCAGATCGACGCTGCCGAACGGACTCTGCGGCTCGTCTGGGTCATCGTCGCCGGGGCGGTCCTGTACTCGGTCCTCACCGTGACTCCGCTCGTCCAGCGGGTGACCTCCGACGAGTGGGACTGGACCGCGCCGATTCTTCCGCTCGTCGTGGACGCGGCCGTGATCATCGTCGTTCGCGTCGGTGCCATCGTCGCGCGGCTCGACGGGGAGGCTGGCGCCTGGCCGGTGGTCCTGCGCTGGCTCACCGGCGCCATGACGCTCGCGCTCAACGTCGGGGACTCGATGCTCTCGGGCGACTGGGTCGGCGTGGGCGTGCACGCGGTCGCCCCGATCCTGCTCATCGTCACCGCTGAGGCGGCGCTCATGTGGCGGCGGGCGATCACGCGGGCCGTGGCTCGGATCCAGCGTGAGCGCGCCGTGGAGCGAGACCGGGTGGCCCGTGAGCGGCGGGAGGAGGAGGAGCGCTCACGAGCGGAGCGAGAGGCGCGGGAGATGGCTCGTGCAGACGAGCGTGAGCGCGACCGGCAGGCGGAGGAGCGGCGCCGTGAGCAAGAGCGGGCCGACCGTGCGCACGAGCGTGAGCACGCTGCCCAGCTCGCTCGCGAAGAGCGGGACCACGCCGCGCAGATGGAACGTGAGCGGGAAGAGCGGGCCGCGGCTCGCGAGGAAGCCGCACGCCTTGCGGCTGCTGAGGAGAAGCGGCAGGAGCGGGAGCGCGTCGACCGGTTGCGCCGTGATGAGCAGCAGCGTCTCGACCGTGAGCACGCGGCCCGTGAAGCCGCGCAGAAGACCGAGCGGGACCGCAAGGCGACTGACGCTCGCCGGTCCGTCCCGGCGCCTGTGAGCGCTGCCGTGAGCACCCCGCGCCCGGCCGTGAGTGCCACCGTGAGCACCCCCGCTCACGACGTCGCCGAGCCGGCCCCTCAGCCGGCCCCGACCGACGGCAAGATGAGCGAGCGGGACGCCCGCGCGGCGGTCGTGAGCGCGGTCCGCGAAGGGCGCTCACAGCGCGCCACGGCAGCGCTCACGGGCTGGTCCACCGGCTGGATCGCCGCCCGATACCGCGAGCTGGAGCAGGTGCCCGGACAACTGGAGATGAGCGCATGAGCACCCACCCGCTGACCGCGACCAACCGCGAGAGCTGACAGGGCACACCAACGCCCCGCCGACCTAGTCGGCGGGGCGTTCCTCGGCCCTCGAAACCCCACCAGCCCCAAGGCGACATTGGCGCCTCGCGGCTGATGGGCCGCCACTTGTGACAGGCTCGACCCACATAACTCCAGAAACGCGGAGAGGTCCGGCGCGTCAACGCCGGACCTCATTCCGCGAACACCAGAACCCGACTTCTTCTCACGGACCCCGGATTGGTGCTCACGCAGTGCTCTCCCATGATGCAGGAACCTCGGCCCCGGCCGCGACCCCGTCCCCGGACGCGTCGCAGAGCGGGGCCGTTCGTGTACCCGCCCGGCGGGCCCGCTGCCGGCGGAAGGCGTGCGGACGCCAGTTCACCCGCTCGCGAGCGGGTCAGAGCTACTGCTCTCCCACCTGTCGCAAGGGTGACGCGAAATCCACCCCGAAAACGGCCTCTGACCTGCAAGAACAGGGCAGCGGAGCTGCACAACTAGGTAAAGGGTTGACAGAGTTTTCCAAGAGCGGCCAGACCGCCTCTGACCTGCGGGAACGTCCGGAGGGTGGAGCGGGGGAGTCTGAGGGGGCGCAGCGCCCCTCAGAACAGACCCGCGCGGACAAAGCGGCGGCTGCCGCGATTCGGCGCTACCAGGGCCGGAAGGTTCTGAACCGGGTCTCGGGCATCGACGCGTGCGGGGGCTGCGGCCGGCGGGTGCTCGACCCGGAGACGGGAGTGATCTACGCCCGCTCGACGCGCGGCTACGTCGTGACGATCGGGCTCGTCCGCTGCGGGCGGATCTGGTTCTGCCCGGAGTGCTCCGGTGCGATCCGCCGGGGCCGGACCGAGGAACTGAAGACGGGCGCTCTGAGGTGGCTGGCGGCTGGCGGCACGCTCGCCGTGGTCGTCCTCACCGCCCGGCACAACCGGACGCACGAACTGGCCCGGCTCGCGGCCGCGATGTGGGGCGCGCCGATGCTCGATGCGGACGGCGCCCCGGTCCGGGACCGGAACGGGAAGCCGCGGCGGGTACCCGGCGCCTACCAGACGATGCTCACCGACCCGAGGTTCTACGGCCGGCCCGAGGCGGTGTCCTGGTGGGAGCGCAAGGACGGGTCGTTCGGGCACTCGGTCCGTGCGGCGGAGCAGGGCATCCGGCACCGGATCGGGTACGCGGGCATGGTCCGGGCCTCGGAGGTGACGCGGTCGCTGGAGCACGGCTGGCACCCGCACACGAACGGGCTCGTGTTCCTCGGCGGCAAGGTCAACGGGACCCCGGCCAAGGGCAAGGTAGCCGGCTACTTCACGCCCGGGGGCGACGCGCTGGAGGAGTGGGAGGACTGGCTCCGCGAGCTGTGGACCGGCGCTCTTGCCAAGGCAGACCCGGAGTTCACGCCCTCGACCGACTGCTACACCCGCGACTGCAAGTGCGAGGGCAAGGGCCACGGCGTCATGGTCAAGCTGATCACGTCGGCGGACGACGAAGCGCTGATCGAGTACCTGACCAAGGTCCAGGACGGCAAGGCGCCGGCGGCGTCGGTCCGCGCGGATCTGGACGCTGCGAGCGGGGCCGCGATGGAGACCACCCGCGCCGACAACAAGTCGTACCGGGGCCAGTCCATGACGCCGTTCCAGATGCTCTACCGGCTGCACGACCTGGAGGTCGCGAGGCTCAAGCCTGCGCGGGCGGAGGGGTACGGTACCGCCGCGCAGTGCCGGATCTGGTGGGCGGAGTACGAGAGCGCCATGGCCGGCCGGCGGGCGATCGAGTGGACGCGCGGCCTGCGCGGTCACGTCCAGCTCACCGGAGACGACTCCGATGAGACGAACAAGGCGTTCGTCTTCGAGCAGGACAAGAACCAGGAGTTGACCGGCGGGGTCATCCTCACGCGTGACGCCCACGACAAGGTGGTCGACGGGGACGCCGAACTGCACATGCAGGACGTCATCAAGACCGAGTCGTACGACACGGCGGCCGACGTCGTCGTCGACCTCGGCGGCCGGGCCGACCACGTCCGGGTGGCGACTGCCGAGCAGCTGGCCAGGGTGCAGGCGGACCTGTACGAGCGGGTCAACGCGAAGGCGCGGAAGCGGCGGTCCGAACAGCAGGTTGCCGAGTGGATGGCCAAGTACAAGCCCGCCAAGTCGGCGTTGGCGGCACCGGTCGAGGCCGTCAACCTGCTGGCCCACATCCGTGCGGCCCGGCACGCGCTAACGGTCCAGTAGCGCCCAACTTGCTCCGCCGGGGCCGGTGCCGAGATGGCGCCGGCCCTCCGGCATCTTCACGGCCTGGTGCTCGTCGTCGGTGACGGCCTGGTGCTGCTCGACGTCCGCTCGTTCCGCCGGCAGAAGCCGCGGTGCGGGTATCGCGGCCGGCGGCCTGGTGCTCGACGTCGGGCCGGCGCCGAGCGCGCGGCGGGGGGTGCTCATGACGGCAGTCTGCCGCTCGGTCGCAGTTCTCCAGACAGGGGAACTGCCTTTGTCCATCCACCCCGTTTGATCATGCTCCGGCCGTCCTCGGCCGCACCGTACTGGGCCCAGTACGCACTATCTTGCTCCACCGTTCTGGCCTGACAGCCGGCCTCTCCGCGCTCACTCACCAGCCGGTTGGTGAGTCACCGGTGACTCACCGGTCCGGACCGGTGAGTCACCGGTTTCATGATCCGTATCGGCAGATACCTGGGTGCTCCCGTGAACACATGGGGGGAAACAAGGGGGGAGACATGGGGGGAAACATCCGGGGAGACATGGGGGGAAACATGGGGGGAAGCGGTACGTCCGACCCCCGCGCATCCGCGCTGGTCACCGGCCGGATCTGGCCCGGTGACTAGCCGGACTTATATGTGTGGGTGGGGGGGTGGGGTGGTCTTCGGGGGCGGGTAGCAAGAGGTGTGCCCTTCTGGGTGGTCGAGTGAGCGTGGTCCCGTGGGGCGGGATCCGCGGTGCTGGGTCGGGCTCCGGATCGGCGTAGTGCCAGAGGTGTTCGGCGGCTGGTCGCTATTCCGGTGCTGCGCGTGCTCCTGGTCGACGTCGTCGGTGACGGCCTGGTGCTCCTCGACGTACGTCATCGCGTAGACGTACGGCTGGCCTCGATGACGTACCGGTCGACGGCGGCCGGGCTCGTGCGCCTGGTGCTCGTCCTCGACGCGGGGCTAGCCGTCACTGTGACGGCTAGGTGGGTCCGGTCTAGCCGTCACAGTGACGGCTACGGTGCAGGCATGAGCGATGACGTGGTGGTGCGGCGGGTGGGTCCGGATCCGGGGTGTCGGTGGTGTGGTGAGCCGGTGAGTCAGCTCGGCACCCGTACGCCGCGGCGCTACTGCCGGCGGTCGCACCGGCAGCGTGCGTACGAGGCTGAGCGCCTGGGCCTGCCGATGAAGCGGGACCGCGCGCCGGCGGCCTCGCCGGTGCCGGTGCCGGCGCCCCGCGAGATGCAGGCGGCGCTCTTCCTCGCGACGGCGATCGAGCGGACGTCGGTGGACGTCGACCACCACCAGGAGCCGGCGGGCGGTGACTTCGAGCTGGCCCCGCCCGCGCCGCCGGCCCCGCCGGCTGTGGACCCTGACTCGTCCGGGCTCGCGAGGGCGTTGGCGGCTCGTGCCGAGGCTGTCGGCAAGGGCCGGCGGAAGGGGGGTAGTGGCCTCTGGTGAGACGGCCCGCACCCGAACCCGCGCCCACGACGGACCTGTCACGAGCGGAGCGAGATTGACGGCGGATCCGCATCGCGGCAGCTGATAGCTCCCCGCCAGCCCGAGACGGGGCGGTCGTGCGCCTCACGCGCCCGCATCCGTGACGGCGGGGGTACGGCGCCCGGCCAGAGTCCGGGGTCGCTGAGAGGTGACGGACGGCCCCCGACCCCACCCCTCCCGCCGCCGGCCGCTTTTGCTGATCCGAGCGCGCCCGCAGCCGCCGTCCCAGCCGGCCGCGCATGCCATTTGACGGTAGGCGCCCCACAGTCGACCCGAGCGATACGACGCAGCCCCCGCCGAACTCCGGCGGGGGCTGAAGGGTGTTGAAGCGGTCTGGGTTCAGTTGCCGGCCACCTCGTTGTACTCGACGGCGAGGACCACGTTGCGAGGGAACCAGGTGGTTCCGTACTCGATGACGCCCTGCCCGTCGTGGCGGACCGTGGTGCGTACGAGGACCGGTGTCCCCTGGGCGACCCCGAAACCCTGGACGTGCTGGAGGGCGGTGAGGTCCACGGTGAAGTGGTCGGCGGTGAGTTCGGTCCTGCGGCCAGTCGCTGCCTCGATCCGGGCGACGTTGCCGGGCGGGGTGGACTCGGTGGTCAGCAGTTCCGGGACGAGATCGGCGAGTTCGGCGGGGAACCAGGAGTGTGACATCCGGATGACCCGACCCGCCCGGGTCACGCTCCCGGTTCGGAGCACCGCGAGGTCGGTCGGCTCGATCCCGAGGACTTCGGAGACCGCGCCGCCGGCGGGCGTCAGCTTCGCGGACAGGATGCGCTGTTCGTCGCCGGGGGCATACGCCTCCCCGCGTTCGCGGGAGCCGTTCACGCGTACGCGCAGGGTCGCGAAGTCGTGGGGGCGGAAGGTCGCCGCGTAGCCGAGTCCACGCACCGCAGAGGCGTAGCCCTCCATCGAGAGGGCCTTCAGGGCCCGCTGCGCGGTCTTGGTGGCCACGCCCCACTCGGTGGCGATGTCGCGCACCGAGGGCAGCCGCGCGCCGTCGGTGATCTGCCGGTCGGCGATCAGCCGGCGGTAGTGGTCGGTGATGTCTAGGTAGCCGATTTCGGTGGGGTCCATGGCGGTCGCTCCTGCTGTTGGTGACGGCGGGTCAAGTTCGAACTTGCCCTGGGGACTTGATGCTACAAGGGTGTGGCACTGAGGTACACAGTGTAGTACCGTCGTACTCGCTTGGAGCTGGTCCGT
>NZ_CP107847.1 GCF_041431415.1 Streptomyces sp. NBC_00513 | reverse complement strand
CGCTGCGCGCTATGCAAGGGGAGCGGTCGCTGCGCTCCCTTGGCCCACGCGGAGCGTGGGCGCCTCCCTCCGCTGCGCTCCAGGAGGCAGTGGGGCCGGCCGCTGCGCGCCCGGCTGGCCGCGCGGTGCGCGGCCCGTGGCGGCGGGGTCGAGGGGTGCGGGCTAGTGGGGGCTCAGGTTGGGGAGTTGGGGAGTCCTGCGGACTCCTGGGCGGGTCCGCTGCGCTCCCCCGCCTGACGGTCCTTCCGGCTGCGCCTCCAGGACCGTTGGGGCCCGCTGGCGCGGGCCGGGCTGGCTACGAGATGGGGGGTCGCTCGTTCGTGTGGGTTCTAGTGTACCGCGTGCATCGGGTTGATGCGGCATGTACCGTTGGCGGAAATACGGGACACCCCCCTACTGCCCGGGCGGGGCGCGGTTTTTGATGCAAAGTTGCACCGGAATTCGGTTTCACACACTGGCGCGAGGAATGACGAATTGGGAAGTTGGCAGCCCGAGCCACAGAACGGTACCTCAGATATCGGAAAGTTCGAATTCCGGCGTGCGGAGGTACCGGAGCCGAACGGCCCCCAGGGCCGGGCGGCGGAACCGACCACCGGCACCAGCCACGCTTCCTCGCTTTTGATCGTTACGGTCGGCACCACCCGAGACCCAGAGCCGCTACTGCCGCCTACGGTCCGCAGCTGCCGCGCGGACCCGCACGCGAAGCCTGGCCCGCCACGTCCGTGCCCGGCCCGCAGCCGCCGCGAACGGGGCCGGAGACCCGGCCCCAGACTGCGGCGTGTCGGTGGTTGATCACGGCCGCGTGATCCGGTATCACGCGCGCACACGCTCTAGAGGGGGAGCGAGATTCCGCATCGCCCCAGGTCAGCGCGTTTTGGTGCCGCTGGGAGTATCACCCCGGGGTGATAAATCGAGGGGCCAGTTATCGCCCGGGGGTTATAAAACCACGTCGGTTTGTGCACCAGGGAGACAATCCGCCGGGCGAGTCCCACGGGGCCGGGCGTTGGATTGTGCACTGGGGAGACATTCGGGACGGGTGGGGCGTTGGGGTCGCTCGCGGATCGGCAGGGGGGAGAAATCACCCCCGGGTGATAACGACACGCCGAAAGTGCAGTGGGGAGACACGAAAGTGCGCCAGGGAGACAATCGCGTATGCTGCCGGTGCCTGGCCCTACCGATCTTGAGGAGCGGACCACCGCGATGACTGCACAGCCCCAGCAGCAGCCGCGCCGGAGGCCGGCCTCGCCCGGAGCTCCACCGCCTCCCCCGCCCAGCGCCTTCCGGGCGCCCGGGGCGCTGCGGCGTACCAACGTGGTCAACCTGCCGGACGGCTACCGGGCCAGTGTCGAGCCGCCGGTCACCAGCGACGGCTTCCTGGGCGACGACTTCGTCATGGACAGCCAGGAGTTCCTGTGCTGGCTCTCGGACTATTACCGCGACGACATCGTCACCCTGAGGCTGATCATCAGGATGATGGGGATCCAGAAGCCCGGCGGGACCGTGGAGGCGACGCAGAGCAAGTTGGCCGGACTTCTGAAGGTCAAGCAGAGCCAGATCTCCCGGTCGCTTAAGGACACCGGTGCCCTCGGGGTGACCGCCAAGGTGAAGGCCGGGCTCTACCAGCTCCACCCGCGGCTCTCGCTGCGGGGCGGCCGGGTGCCGGTGGAGCCGAAGGCGGGTATGCGGGCACAGGGGACACTGAAGGTCGATCAGCTCTCGCTGCTGGACGCCATCGAGGACAACCCGGATCTGCCCGAGGTGTTCAAGGAACTGCGGCAGCTCCCGAAGCCGGAGCAGAAGCCGCTCCGGGAGGACAAGGCGCGTGCCCAGGCCCGCGCCGAGGAGGATGGGACGTCATGACGATCGCTGTGGAGCACGTCGCGCCGGAGTACGTCTGGACGGCCAACAACGCTCTGGTGTTCGCCCCGCGTGGCATGCCACCGTCCGCGTACCCCGTGCTGATCCACCTCCTGGGCCGTCAGGAGCCGGGCGGGCGCTGCCTGGTCACTCACGGCACCCTCGCCACCGAGCTCGGCATCACTCGGACGAAGATCACTCGCGCCCTCCAGCACCTCGCCTTCGCCCGGATGGTGTGGAAGGAGGGCAACGGCGCCTACCGCCTCAGCCCGCTGATCGCCGGGTTCCGGACCCCAGCCGAGCAGCTGCAGGCCATCGGGGCGATGGATGACGACGACCGCTTCGATCACCCCGACTTCCAAGAGCGCTACGAGCAGCAGATCGAGGCGTACGAGGAGGAGAAGCGGGCCAAGGCTGCCGAGCGGCAGCGGCGGCTGGAGCCGCCGATCGACCTCGCCGCGCGCCGGCGAACCTGAGCCTCTTCCTCACCGAAGCGGCGTTGCACCCACCGGTGCGGCGCCGCTTCTCGCGTACGGAAGACGTACGGCCGGAGCGGTGGCAGCAAGCGGATTGCAGCAGCCGTGTCCGTGTAGTCGGCTCCGGTGCAGCAGCCGGCCGTGCTGCATTGGTGAGGTCGGCCTTGCTACACGTGCAGCACCCTTGTGCCGCCCGGGTCGGGCACATGCTGCACCGCGAGCCAAACGGCCGGGGCAGCACCCGGCCTTGCACCCCTCTGCTGCCCTTGCACCCTTCTCCACCAGGAGCAGCAGCCCGTGCAGCAGGACGGGCAGCAGACGGAAGGGTGCAAGCGCCCGCCGGTGCTGGAGGATCCCCGACGGGGCTCCCTCGGGGCCCGCTGGGGGCGGTCCGAGCGGGACGCAGCCGGGCACCGTGGCGACGACCTTCTTGCACCCCAATGTAGGTAAGTAGTTGTAGTACCTATCTGCGGGTTGAACTCTCTTCCCCCTGAGAGCAGAGCTCGCGGCCGGGAGAGGGAGAACACCGGCGCCGAGGACGAGCCGCGGCGAGCATGGCCGGGGAGCCCCCGCCCCCAGTGCCGCCCGAGCCGCTGTACGCCGCTGTGAGGGCCTGAGAGGCCCGTGATCGACTCTCGGGAGTCCAGAGGAGCTCAGAGCGCCGCAGGAAGCCGCACAGCGCCGGGAAGGATCATGCGGGCCCCGGGTGCCGGGTGCGGCGGCAGGCTCTGCCCGGCCGTGCGAATGCTGCGCACCAGAGCCATCGGGATCACACCTTCGCGTCAGCGAGGTCCACCGCAGCTTCCACTACCGGTACCTCGCCTACGGCGGGTGAGGAAGAACGCGTTCGTCATCTGGTCAGTCAGTCCTAGGTATTCCTCTTACGCGAGCGATCCCTCACCAGACGACGGACCCGATCCCTCACCAGACGACGAACATGCGGAGAGGCCAGCCGTGATGCCCGCAGGCTCCCGCAGACCTCTCAGGTCACAGCAGGCCCTGCGCGAGGGTCTCGCAGTGCCCCAGGGACGTTGCCGCCAGTGCGAGGTCGCCTTCAGCCGCGGCCCGGCGCGCCAGGTCCATCACCGCCAGCATGTTCTGCAGCGGACTGTCCTGGCCTTCGGTGCCGGCTTCTTCGAACCGGGCGAGCAGCACGCGGTCGGCCTGGTCCAGGACGTCGGACCAGACGTAGCCCAGCGCCTGGGGGTCCACGCCGGTCAGCGTCGTCAGCCACAGGTCGGCGTGCGACTGGAGCTGCTGCTCGGCAGTGCGGTAGTCCAGGACGGTCCCGCAGGGCATCGAGCCGTCGTCGGGGTGGGACGCGGCCGCGGGCCACGCGGGCAGGCCATCGGAGTGGGCGGGGCACAGGAACACGAGCCAGGCCGCGCCCGGCCCGTCGTCCTGCGCCGGGCCTTCGCGGAGCGTGGCGGCTTGGAGGGAGCACCCCGCCAGGGCGGTGCGGAGCCCGCCGAGGACGCGGTTGGCGGAGAGCTGCTGGATGAGGTGGGGCACCTCGGCTCCTTCGGCGGCTAGACCTCGAGGTACGCGACCACGACCACGGTCCGCAAAGCCGAAACCCAGTACAGCAAGCGGACCCGCTCGACGTCGTCGGCGTACTCGCGCAGCTGGGGGCCGGCGGCGCTGCCGGGGATCGGCGCGCCGACCTCGGGGTCGACGGAGACGACGACCAGGGCGCGGTCCAGGGCGTGGATGTCCGCCTCGCTGGTGATGTTCTCCAGCTGCTTCGCGGCGGAGTCGGAAAACGTGATCCGGGCGCGGCGCGGGCCGTGCGGTGCGGGCATCAGGCGACGGCCGGGCGCTGGGCGGCGAGGCGGGTGAGGTGGGCCTCGCGCAGCTCCTCCCACGGGGTGCACTGCTCGGGGTCGGGCACGCCGTTGGTGGCGATGTCCTCCAGGACGGCGGCGAACCGGTCGGCGTCGGCGCGGGTCTTGGCCGCGTACGCGCGCACCGCGTCGGCGGCCGCGGGATCCAGCTGCCGGGCGGCGGTGTCGGCGGGGGCCGGCTGTTCGCTCATCGAGGGCTCCAGGGGGCAGAACTGGCGTGTCTCACCACGGTATCGCCGGGCTGCCGGGCTCGGGACCAGTCCGGCCGAACCCGTCTCCGTGGCTACGTTCCGTACTGCTCACATGCGCTCGGGAGATCAACTCTTACGTGTCACGCTCCACCCCGAAAACGGCCCCTGGAGAGCCCTACGACCCTGAGAAACGGACAAACAGGGACAGATTCGGGGCAGCGTGACACGTAAGAGTTGATCTCCCGAGCGCATGCGTGACAATTACTCTCCGTCAGCGTGACACCAGGTCGGGCGCTTCGCCGAGGCGATCGGGAGCGGCGTCGACCTGCTGCTGCCAGGCCGACAGCCAGGTGGTGAGCTCATCCTCGGTATAGCGGGTCGCCTTCCCCTCCAGGCTTCCGGTCGGCACGGGGATGCCACGCCTTGGCGAGTGCCCTCGCATGTACTTGCGAGCCGTGGGAGCCGTCCAGGGCAGGATCTTCTTCGCGCACGCTTCCGTCAGCGAGTACCTGGGAGGAGCCGGGGGCGGCTCGGGCGCAGTCGTGGACTGCTGCGGTCGGCGCTCGTGCTCAATCACCGGTTCCATCGCGGCCAGGATGCGGCGCAGGGGGGCGTCCGGGGCGCCGGCCGCGAGGGCCTGCGCTGCCAGCTCGGCCACGGTGGAACCGGCGGCGCGCAGGCTCGCCACCCTGCGATTGCGTAGCTCCACCGCGTCCGCGAGGTCTTTGAGCAGCTGCTTCCAGTCCATGTCCCGCACAACGTCCGTGGTCGGGCGGGAGTGACGGGCAGCGGCATGTGGGCAATCGGGGTCCGGGCGAGGTGGAGGGGTGCAACGCGGGGGTGCAACACGCCTGCTCGCGTTGCACCGGAGGCGTCTTCGCAGGTCAGGCCCGCAACAGGGGTCTGTTGCAGTGTGTTGCGCGAGTGCGTTGCACAGCAGTGTTGCACCCCGTATGCAACCGAGGGTGACGAACGCCGAGGTTGCGGGTCTGGGGCCTCACAGCTCACAGGCCGGATGGTCTGAAAGCTGTTCACCAGGGAAAATAGCCCGCTACCTCATAGGCAAACAGGGCATACAGTCGCATTTAGCCTCACAGCTCACAGGCTGGCCGACAGGGTGTTGTGAGGTGTTGTCGTCGCTCAGCGTGAACCTCACAGCAAGCGCGGGGGGAAGCACGCGCACTGCCCGCACTCGTCGCATCCGGCGCAGTCGAGGCAGAAGGCGAGCGGCCATGGCCCGGGGCAGGAGCAGATCGGGTTGTAGTCGGGGTCGCCCTGGCCGGGGTAGAGCGGCTCGCCGAAGGGCGGCTCGGTCCAGGCGTCGACGGTCCCGTCGGCGCGCAGTTCCTCGTAGTGGTGGCCGATGTCGCTGTGCTCCTCCCAGACGGCGACGACCTCCTGGCCGTGCTTCATGCCCGGCTCCCCGGCGGGATGGCGCGGGTGAGGAACGCGGCGAGTTCGCCGGCGGCCTCGGAGTCGGCGGTGGCGAGGCGGGCCGCGAAGGGCAGCTGGTCGACGTCGACGCCGGCCACGAGCTGGGTGAGGGCCGCGAGCAGCGCGGCGTGGGCGAGGACCGGCGGGTGCAGGAGGCCGGCTGCGGCTTCGCGGGCGGCCGGGTCGGCATAGTGCCCGCGGTGCGCGGCGAGGGCGCGAGCGAGCCAGGCGTCGACGTCGGACTGCACGTACGACCCGGCGCGACGGGTGAGCTCGTCGCGGACCGCTTCGTCGCCGTGGCGGGGCTCGGTCTGATCCAGGGTGCCGAGGTCGCGCAGCGCCTGGAGCTCGTCGGCGCGGGCCGCGACCCGGGCAGCTTCCCGCAGCTCGGCTTCCCGGGCGGCGGCGGCCGCGGCGTCGGCGGCGAGCTCGGCCTGGACGACGTCGTCGGCGTCCGGGTCGTAGACGGTGCCCGGCAGCACATCGGCGAGCAGCTGGTCCAGGCGCTCCCACTCCGCGAGCTCCGCCCTGCCGCGGACGTCGTCGCCCAGGTCCTCGTGCCGGGAGTTCTGCCGGGCGTCGAACCGCGCGTCCTCGAGGGCCGCCGCGACCGCGCCGGCGTCCATGCCCTTCGCCCGGCGCCGTACGACGCGACGGCCGATGCGGGCCGGGTCAGCCGGCTCGCGGGGCACGGCCATGCGCGGGGTGAGCGGTCGACGGGTACCACCGCCGGGCGGCCAGATCCTGGTCATCATCGGCCTCGCTTTCATGGTGAGAAGTCAGGGCGGGCCGCCGCCAGAGCGCTGTACGGCGGCCCGCAGATCTGGTTTATAGCAGGTTTGGAATTCGGCCGGGTCAGAACCGGAAAGAGATTGACGACACGGATGTGAAATCCGCGCGGAGGCCATCCGCTCGTGTGCCCCATTCCGTGAAATACGACTCCGTGATGGCCTCGGCGACGATCGGATGCAGCTCTTCCTCCGTCGCATCGGCTGCCTGGAGCTCCAGGATCTGCTTCACGTAGGTGGGCGAGATGTCCGTGGTGATCTGGCGCTCGCGGCCATCGTCGGAGCTGCCGGTGCAGGTGAATCCGAAGTACGCCGTCACCTCCACCATCATCCCTCTGGAGGTGGAGGCCTATGCGCGTGCCTGCGCCCTGACCTGCGGTTGCCACTCAGATTCGGTCGCTTCCACCAGGGCGTCCTGGAGCCGCTTCTGCCGCTTCTTCAGCTTCCCGGCACGGTAGCGCTCGATCGTGCGGGTCGAGGTGCCCACACGCTCCGCCAGGCTCCTCGCTGACCCCGTCATCTGCGTGAGGAGGAATTTCACCTGTGCATTGGCGGACTTCGGCGCGGGCCGGATGAAGACCTTCCTGTAGGGTCCCGAACCGCGTGTCATCTTCCGCGCGGCGATGTCATCCCGATGTCATTTTCGACATGGCTGTGGGATCCATGCCTTCCGCGCTGGTACTTCGCCTCTTCATGTACGGGGCCACTCCGGCTGCCATCGGTGCGTCCGGACCGGGGCAGGACCCGGCGGTCGACGGCCATCCGGGCCGTCTGGCACAACGCGGGTGGGGCTGCGATGGGGCAGCGGAGCTGGAGACGTCGGTACGGGTGAGCATCCGGTGTGGTGACGAGGCCGTTGCCGAGGGCCTGGAGTGGTCGGTCCCGCTCGGGCTGCTGCGGACCGCCCGGCCGTGGCGGAACCTCGTTGATGTGCTGCTCGTTTCAGCGCGCAGCCCGGTCCGGCCGTCGAGGCCCTCGCGCGCCCCGATACCCGGGACTCCGTACGCAACCCTCGGGCCGGGTGAGCAGCACGGGCCCAATCCGGTTAATCGCGGCAAGAAGGCAGCAAGCTGCACGTGCCGTCCGAGGCCCAGGGCCTGTCGCTGGTTGTGGCGGTGTCGGGTGCGAACCTTAAGAAGCGCGCCACGGGCGTCGTTCTGGTCAGGACCAACACCGCGCTCCTGATCGGCTACTCCGACGACCGGCAGCAGCCGGGCGACGCGGCCCTGGAGGTCGAGAAGCTCGCCGACTACCCTATGGAGTACGGCTACTAGACGCCCCGCAGGATACGGGAAGATGGGCGGTGCGGGTCGGCTGGCCGGCACTGCCTCTCTTCTTGTGCCGGTGCACCTCCTAGCCAGGCGGAGTGGCTACCCATCCCGCCATCAGCGCTGCCAGGTGCGCGTGGAGTTGCTCGCGTTCGACCTGCGCCGACTGGCGTGCGGA
The DNA here is from genome assembly GCF_041431415.1 of Streptomyces sp. NBC_00513. GTDB lineage: Bacteria > Actinomycetota > Actinomycetes > Streptomycetales > Streptomycetaceae > Streptomyces. Next base: position 110,370 of record NZ_CP107847.1, on the reverse strand, counting down.
TTGCGCCCGCAGTTGTTCTGCTTCCACCGCACGCCGCGCGCCCCCGTACGACAGCAGGGCTCTGGCAGACGACTCCTCCATCCCGTCTGCCGTCAACTCGCCAAGAAGTTCACTCTCGTCCGGGGCCGGCGCGCCACGTTCCAGGGCCTGCTCCTGAGCGACGTACAACCGCACGACCCGTTCGCGAAAGTCCCGGTGGGCTGTGCCCAGTGGATTGCCGGCCTCCTCGTGCTCCTTCTCCGCCTCAGCCACCATGTGCACGATTGCGAACTCAAGCGCTCCGGGGACCTTTCGATCCGGCTCGGGATCATGAGCGAGCACCTTGTCAAAGCTCTGGATCTTCAGGGCTGTATCCAGGATCTCTGGCGTCGGGGCCAGGAATCTCAGGTTCAGCGTGGCCCCGTTCATGTCGGCGCCCAAAGTGTCGCTGAGGAAGTCTGTCACCGCTTTGTGTTGGTCTTTCACATGCGATCCGCTCCAGGCGACGGCAGCCGCTCGGCGTGCGGCCCGCCCCGTTGCAGCTCGATTGATCAAAGCGCCGACGGTCGCTGCTAGAAGGACAGCCGTGGGCCCGACACTTACGGCAATCTCAGTCGAAATCATGCCCCAATGTTTCCGAAGACTTCGATCCGAAATATCCGACTTGAGGAAAATTGGAGGTTTCTGCGGCCCTGCTGGCGTCTCACGGCGTCACGGTGCGCTGCCCGCGACCCACCATGTCGAATCGGGTCCGGTGAGATGGTCGACGCGGAGGGGACGGCATGTGGCGCTAGAGCGGGCAAGCTTGTCGACCAGTTGGGTGAGCCGGTTTCCGAGATGTCCGTATACGTCTTTGGCGGGGGTCTCGCTGACCGCGCGAGCCCGTTCGACGGTGTGCCAGTTGCTGAGGAACTCCAAAGCCATGTCGACGATGCCGCGTGCCGCGTGCGCGGTCAGCTCGTCTGACGGAGCAGTGAAATGGCCTCCGTGAATCACCAAGTTGCGGGTGGCGTACAGCCACTCAAGAACGCCTCGATATGTGCCAGCTTGGCGGTCGAGCCAGGTTGCTAGATCCTGTGGGGCCGCCAGCCGAGAACGCCAGAGAGCGAACGTCTCAGCGGCCAGTCCCCCACAGCGCTTGGCAAGGCTGACGGCGGCGCCCTGTGCTGCTTGAAGGGGCGGTGAGCTGACCGACTGGGTAGGCAGCAGAACATCGAGCCAGGCGTCGAACGACGTCAGGCGTTCCTTGATCCCTTCTGTCTGTACGTATGTCCCCAGGGCAGCGAGGTCAGCGCTGACCGTCGCCTCGACGGCCTGAAGCTCCTTCTCCGCGTATTCCAACCGCGTACGGGAGGCTTCGCCCTGTTCAAGGCGGGTGATGAGCGCGTTCTGGGCGTTGGGGCTATCGGACTGCTCGCAGCGGCGCGCTCCGTTCTCGTACTTCCTAAGTTGCCCCTTCTCCGTCTCGACCCGATGCCGCTGGTGTTCGAGGTGAGCTCGGCCACCGGCGAGCAGGAGAGCATGCGCCGAGGCGAGATGTCGGCGCAGCGTCTGCAGGGCGCAGGCACCCGCGAGCAGCTTCACCTCGGTGGGCTTCAGTCCGGTCGACTCCAGTGCACTCCATGACAGGGCCGCGCTGGCCATGGGGGCATCCACACGGCGCGCAAGGTTGGCCGCTCGCATTGCCGCACGCAGTGAAGCCGGCATGTAGCCGGTGAGCGGGTAGGACACACGCTGGCCCGGGGTGCGCACGGTGCCGAGCGTGGGGCGATCCGCTGGCAGCTCAGCTGCCCACACCGGAGCAAGATGCAGGTCGATCAGCCGGTCACCGGCCGCATAGTGGTCAAGCGCCTCGCTGAGCTCCCGGCGCGCAATGCGCGCGGCCGTGTCGGCGTCGGCGGCCTCCGTCGGGCTGCTGACCAGTACAGCGGAGCCTTCGACGGGGCCGACGAGGCGCACGAGCTTGCGGATCGCATCCCTGCGCGGAAGGTCATCTTCTGTCTGGCCGGCCCACAGTTTCCGCTGCTGGCAGCCGGCCACGAAGGTCGTCAAGCCTCGCAGCTCCCTGGTCCCATGCACGGCGAGGGTGACCAGGTGGGACCGTTTGGGCGGCCACAGCACACCGCGGACAGCATCCGCACTGGGCACGCCTCGCCTGATGAGGTTCAGCGTGTCCTCATAGAGCACGGTGCTGTCCCGGCCCTCGAGGGCGACGACGACTGCGATCTCCGACGCGGCCTGCTCAGCGAGTGACCGGTCGCCGACCGCGCCGGTCCACAGTGGTTTCACCCAGCCTTTGACCGCCTCGGTGAGCGGACCGAGTAGCCTGTCTAGCTGGGTCGCCGTCTGCCTCGTCAGGTTGAGCGGAGGCGCGTGCTTCTGTTGCGTGATCACGCCCGCGACAACGCTCAGCTCCGCCATGGCTGACGCGAGGTCCGCGCGACCACCAAGGCGGTAGGCAGGTGCCGCCCGGCCTATAGAAGAGATCGCCTCGTCGACGACACGGCCGAGGAGTTCGTAACGTGGCTGGTTAGAGGCCCCATAGCTCTCCAGCGCGGCCTGCGCGCGGATCATCGCGACCAGGGCACTGGGCAAGGTCGCGACGTTCTGCCCGAGGTGGCCATTGCCATCAAGAGCGAACAGCACACGCTCCAGCAGGCTACGTTGCCGATCGTTGAGGGGTGTCGAGGTCAGTGCTTGAAGCCATCCAGAGTTCACATACCGCACGAGCGAACCGTACGCGTGATCACCCTCGGTCGTAACGGCAACGCAAAACTCGGGACGATCGGCCCGTCGGCGAACTCCTACGGAGCAGGCCTCTGTTCACGCCTCTCGTACTCGGTGGGCATGCTGAGCGCCGCCGAGCCCGCGCTCGGCATGACCGGACTGTTCTTCCTTCCGGCCGCCGCCTCCCGCCGTCGACCGGACGTCATCCGCCGACGCTCCCGCGCACCCCCCGCGAGAAGTCCTGACGCTGCCCGCTCGCCGCAGCTGAGGACGTCAGCCCGTCAACCGACGGTGCCGCGCCAGGCCTTATCCACTTCGTCCTCTTTCTGGGGCCGGGGAAATGGACAGCCCATCGGGACAGAGGATGTGACACGACTGCGGGATCAGGAAATGAAAGCCCAGATCAGAGCGATGTGTGAGGACACGGCGTTCGGGAACCTACACTTCCGCTCGGCCCGCGCGAGGGCCTCCAGGACCTTGCCGCGGCGCGGGGCCGGCTGCTGCTGCTCGTGATCGTTCATGTCACCAAGGACGCCACGGTGCCCCTGTGGACGGAGGACGCCCGCGCGGCCGGCCGGGCAGTGGCCGGCCGTACTGAGACCTTGATCCGTACTTGGCCACGTTGATTTCCAGTTGGCCGGTAACGCATCGGGGTCGAACTCTTTGCCGTCAGTTGCCAGCCGGCCTGCACCACTGGCAGGTGCCCGGCCGACCGGAGGAGGGACGTGCTCAGCGGCAGGTTTCGACGGCCCGCTGGTAGTCGTTCAACAGCTCGCCGATGCTGCGGTCCACCAAGGCCACGGTCTCAGTCCACCCGCCTTGCGGCATGTCGTCCTTGGTCGCCCCGTACGGCAGATCAAGCTTCGCCCAGTGCTCCAGCACTAGGTCTTCCGCCTTCGCGGCGAGGTGCCCGGGAAACAATTCCTGCTGTATCAGGGTCCATCCGTTGCTCTTGTGGGAGCGCACCCGGTCGGTGCCTTCGTTGCAGATCCCGATCTTCACGGCGGCCAGGTCGGCATGGACTAGGAGGTACAGATATCCGGGGTTGTCGGGCTTGAAGCCGTACTGGGCGCAGTGGACGCAAGGGGCGCGGCGCTTCTGGATCACCTTGTCCAGGGTGGGTGTAACTTCCTGGCCACAGGCGATGTGCCTGGCCCGCCATCGTGCCTTCACGCCCCCGGGGAAGGGATCGAGCGGTTCCAGCCCGGCGTTCTCCATGATCTTCCGTGCCGTCTCGGGGTCGGTGGCTCGTTGGGCGCAGTACCGGCACTTGTGCTTGGTCTTCCGGGCGTTGGTGAGCGACGGGTCAACGATCAACCGGCACGTGAGGCAGCGGCTGCGCCACGGCTGGTTCACGCCCGGGTAGGCGACTAACGGTTCGAGGCCGAGCGCCAGCATCTCGGCGCGCGCTTCTTGCGGGTCGATGGACCCGGTGCCCGAGCAGTGATCACACGCCCCGTTGCCCTTGTAGACGACGCTGCTGTACCAGACCTTGATCTCCCGGTCACACCGGTTGCAGCGGCACCGCCACCTCGCCTGCGTTCCGGGGAACGGCTCCAACGGCTCGACGTCGGCCTTGCGGATGTTCGCGACTGCGGTCGCCGGCTTCACGCGGCGCTTCTCCGCCGCCGCCCGTGAGCTCGCTATCTGCCCGCAGATGAAACACGGACCCTGCCCCCTGATCACCACGCTCGTGAACGAGGACAGGGTGATGTGTCCGACCTTGCGGCAGATTCCGGGCCACGGCTTGTCCGCCCCGGGGTACGGGATCTGTGGGTCCGTACCCCGCTCCCGCATCTGCTGCGCCCTGGCTATCGGGTCGATCTTGCTCAACGGGCTTCCTTCTTAACGCACTTGGTTCCGCCGGCGGCCTTCGCCGCGCTTTGTGAAGACGCGGCAGCCAGCTCCGTTGCGGATGGTGGACGGGCGGGGAGTGACCGCTAACAGCTATTCGAGAACCTCCTCACGCGACGCGTTGACGTGGTAGCCACGACCCACGAGCCGACGAGTCCGGGACTGGCCAGATAGCGTGCAACAGCCTGACCAACTACCGATCAACCGATCGCCGTGACCAGCTGGATTTCCGCACCCACTGGCCAGCTATCGATCAACGTCACACGTACCCGGGGGGCCCTTCCTCTGCCCGCTCCCATCCTCCCGTTCCCCACTCCCATGACCCCGAACAGACGCCCTGGCCCGATGGCAGTTTGATCAGGACAGTGCGGACGGTTTACGGGGCGGGGGGATCTGGCGCAGCAGTTCCCACAGGGGGCGGGAGCCGGCGGCCCATTCGGCGAGGAGGTGGCGGTCGACCAGGTGCAGGCGCTGGTCTTTCGCGAAGTCCACCGCGTTGCTGGTGATGCGGCCGTTGGTCAGCATGACCAGCACATCACCGCCGTGGACTTGGCGGCCGGTCCCGTTGAGGACGTGCAGGTCGGGAGTGCCGACCGGCTTCCCGGCCCAGCCGTCCCTCTTGTGTTTGCACTGGATCACCCACCGGCGCCCATAGGGGTCGGTCGCCTTCACGTCGGCTCCGTTGTCGCCGCGGCCGCCGACCTGCTGCGCGTCCTTGCAGCCGTCGCGGTGCATGAGGTCGCGTACCGCGAACTCGAACTGCCGGTGGTGCAGACGGTCCAGCTGGTCGACCGCGTACCGCAGACCCTGCGCCTTGATCTGCTCCCACCGTGCCGCCTCACTGCGGCGCCACCACCAGGCCGCCGCCGCGGCGGCCCCTGCCAGCAGCGTGAGGGCCACGATCCAGGGATGGGCGGCCAGCCAGCGCAGGACCCCCATCACCAGGCTCAGGGCCGCCACGGCGAGCAGTCCGATCAGCGCCAGCTGCTCCAGCCCCGAGTCCTTGCGCCGCCGGGGCCGACAGCTCCGGCCGGTCTTGCGGACGGGGCGGCGCCGGCTCACCGGCCGCTCTCGGCACTGGGAAAGGCGATCGGGTAGGAGACGGTCGGCTGAGGCCGAACCACCGGCTGATCCCACCCGGGCCACTTGATCGGATAGACCGTCGACTCCGGCACGGGCTTCTGCTCCCCCGGAGCTCCGCCCATGGGCTTGCTGCCTAACACGAACGCGGCGAACACGAATAACCCCAGGAGCATCACCTGCCTGCTTGACCCCGCTGGATTCCGCCAGTGCGCGCGAACCTTGAATCCGTTGCGCTCGTGCTCCACGACAGACGGCACACGGCCCCCCTCATCAGTCAGGTTGTGCCTCCCTGCACAACTGACCAATGAAAGCATCCACCGCTGACACTTGGTCATCGCTTGCCGACAATCAGTGATCGATGCGGGGGCGGCGCTGCCGTTCCCGCGTGGGGGCGGCCCTACCTCGTAAAAGTCGCTGCCCCCCGTAGCCGCGACGGTGTATGCCTGGGCAATGAGTGCACGCAATCGAGTGACGATCGACGCCCTGGACACCTATCAGCCGGCCGGGGAGTGCCCCAACTGCAAGCTCAATGTCGCCTTCATGCATGCATCCAGGCGCCAAGTCTGGCCCGAGCTGGTGGAGCTGTCCCTCGGGCGCAGCAGCGGTCCTGACCTTCGCAGCCCCGCAGAGCCACGTCAGAAGTTGGACATGTTCCGTGTGGTCGAGCACGTCTTGACGTGCCCTCGCTGCCGGAAGACGTGTGTCCTGCACCAGCACTTCGGTCCGGACCTTCCCGAAGACCTGGAGAAGGTGGGCGAAGCGCTCGAGGCCAAGGCCAGCAAGGTGCGCTTCACGCTGTGCGTGTATCCGGCGGGCGAACCGGGCCAGTTGGCCCCTGAGGCGCCCGAGAACGTGCGCGGCCTGTTCGCTGAGGGCGCCCGGTGCGAGCAGGCCGGGGCCCTGCGTGCGGCCGGCGCCATGTACCGGGCCGCGGTCGAGGAACTCTGCGCCGACCGTGGCGCCGCTGGGAGGAACCTGATCGCCAAGATCGCGGACCTCGTGAACCGGGGGGTTCCCGCCGAGGTGGTCCGGGACCTGGACGAGGCCCGGCTGCTGGGCAACTGGAGTCTGCACGAGGGGCTCAACTTCTCCCCCGACGAGGTCGCCGACGTCGCCTCCCTGATCAAGGAGGCCGTGTTCCTTCTCTACGTCCAGCCGGAGGAGCGCGCCGCGTTGCGTGCGGCCCGTCAGGCGCGACGTGACGGGCATCGCACGGCAGCACCCTGAGACCACACGGCCACAGCGCCATGCCCCATGACGGCCGCGGGCCCAGGCCGAGAGCCGGACCTGGGCCGGGTCGCGGGGCACACTGATGCCATGGTCGAGATGAGCCCCGAGCAGGCACGCGAATTCTGGAAGGCACTGGTGGACAACGCTTCCGCCTTGATCGCCGACGCACACACTTTGCTGGCCGCTGGCTCGTACGGGCGGGCGCGATCTCTCACGGTCCTGGCGCAGGAGGAGCTCGGGAAGGCGCTCTGGATCTATGACGTCTTCCACAACGCCTGGAGCCAGGGTGATGAGACTCCGCGCAGGGTGGATGCGCTGGCCACCCACGGTCGCAGCCACACGCAGAAGTACCTCCAGGCTGTCGTCTTTGGCGACGAGCTCGCGGAGTTCTGGGGGGACTACAGCCGTGTGCGGGCGTCGAGCTCGGAGGCCGTCTCGTGGGATGAGGCCCATGAGCAGCGGCAGGCGGAAGCCACGACCGCGGCGAGCGAAGCCAACCTCGCCAAGCAGCGTGGCTTCTACGTGGACCGCGATGACGACGGAAAGGTCTCCTCGCCGACGGCCATCGAGCCCGGGACGACAGCCGATGACCTGCAGACCGCGGTCCAGGTGATCGAGATGCTGCTCATCCAGGACCACAGCCGCATGAAGTTCGATGCCGTCACGCCGTACGACAGCACCCATCCGCAGCAGATCCGCCTGCTGCCGGTCTCCCACCCCGAAGACTGGGCCGCCGCGTCAGCACCTGATCCAGAGACGGACCGCAGCAACCTTCCGCCCTGTCAGTAGGCTGCGAGAGCCTGAGCGGCCGTGCAGCTGGACGTCGACGTGGCCGATCGACGTGCCCGACGTCCAGCAGGCGGCGATGCCCTCCACGGATACGCGAGCGAGCCCCGGACAGCGTTGGTCCGGGGCTCGCGAGTTGTTCGGGCACGGCCTCTACAGCTGGAACCCCAGGTTCAGCACGTCGTTGATCTGGACTTCCTGGAGGGAGCCGGCGCGGCGGCCGCTGTCCTGGAAGTAGACCTCTTTGAGTGCTTCGGCGGTGAGTTCGCGTAGCCGGTCTTCGGTGGCGCCCTGTTCCTGGGCGGTGAAGAGGCGGGCCGCGTACTGGGGCGGCAGGGCAACCGTAATGTGTCGTTCGCGTTCCTCGTCCGTGGATTCGATCGACGCTCCGGCGTAGCCGAGGCGGGCGTGGACGTCGATGACGATGCCGCCGGTGGTCGCCGCCTTCTCCTTGGCCTTGGCCCGGATCTGCGGCTGCCACCGGGCCTTCACCTCGCGTTCCAGGCGTGCGGCGAGGTCCGGGCGGGGCTTTTTGATCTGGTCCTTCACGTACCGCTCGACGGTGCGCTGGGAGACCCGTAGCATCTGGGCGACCTGCTTGGTGCCCTTGTATTGCTTGACCAGGTACCGCATCTGCGTGCCGGCCGACTTTGGCGCGGGGCGGGTGAACGCCTTCGCCACGGCCTGGTTGAGGCCGTCCCCGAACTCCTTGTTCATCGCGCTCCCTACTCCCCGTTGTCCTGGTCGGTGAAGGTGCCGTCCTTGATGTACCGGGCGAGGTTGAGCTCAGGGGCCTGGTACTGCTCCCGGGCGCCTTCGCCCCACAGCGTGGTCTGCGTGCCTTCGTGCTTGACCAGGCCCGGGTTGACGCCGAGTTTGAAGCCGCCCGGGAGCGGCTTGCCTTCGCGGTAGGGCAGGAAGTCCAGCGGGCTCTGGCCGTCGACGGCGTAGACGACGCAGTCGGAGAGGATCGCGACCGGGTACTGCCCGGTGAACGACGCGTGCTTGACGATCTTGCGGTGGAGGTTGATCCGGGTGCGGGAGATGACCGCCGCACGGATGTCGGGCCGCCATGTCGGTCGCTCCAGGGCCCGCCACCGTTCGCCGGACGTCCAGCCCTCGCCGCGGGGCCGCTCGCGCAGCTTCCCCAGTCCGCCCTTCACGGTCGCCTTGACCGCCGCGACGACGATGGCCATCTGCGGGTCGCGGCTCTTGTAGCCGTCCATGGCCGTGAGGAAGTCCGCCGGCGGCAGGTCGGCGTCGACGCCGAGGTCGGCCATCGTGGTGAGGTAGGCGTCGCGCAGCCGGCTGTACCAGCCGTCCAGGTAGCGGCCGTTCTCGTACCGGACCCACGCCTCGGTCGGCATCACGTCGTACCCGAGTTCCTGGGCGTAGGCGACGGTCGGCGTCGCGTACCAGGCCGGCCCCGTCGGCCGGTCGCCCTTCGGCGTGAACGGGGAGGGCAGCAGCGCACCGTCCAACTCCACCCACTCCTTGCCGACCTTCACCCGCGACAGGTCGACATGGGACAGGTCGACCAGCCACGAGCCGGGCAGCTTCGGGTCGAACACCGGGTTCTTGACGTGCGTCGGTGCGCCCAGGCCGACGGTCAATCCGTTGGCTCCGGCGGCGAACGCCATGTTGACGTCCAGGCCCACAAGGTTGCTGCGCAGGCACTCGGCGTCGGTGAGCGGCCGCGCCCAGTCGTACGCCTCTTCGAACAGCTTCTCCGCAGGTCCCCGGACGTGGAAGCGCGGGAGGTCCTTGAGTAGCGGGTGCCCGTCGGGGGCTTCGCACGGCGCGCAGTCCACCGGGTCCTTGCCGAGCGAGCCGGGGGTCTTGCCGTCGGCCTGCCGCAGGACGCCGGTCTCCTCATCGCGTACGGCGTAGGTCGGCGGATGCAGCGCGGTCATCAGCTCCAGGCCGGTCACGGCGGTGGAGCCGCGCGGCGTCATCACCCGGGCCGCGTACACGCCCAGGACGCGGGCGAGTTCCGCCGGCGGCAGCTGGGCGGCAGTGCCCCAGAACCGTGCGTCCAGCGCGTTCCACGACGGGATGCACAGTTGGACGCACTGGCGGTCGGAGCCCTTGGCGGGGCGGTAGATCCTCGCCCACGGACCGAACCCGCGCTTGGTGAGCTGCCAGTCGGCGCGGGTCAGCTGCTTGATGACCTTGTGGCCCTCCGGGATCCGTCCGGCGATCCGCTCCTCCTCGGTGAGGGTCACCGGGAGGCCGTAGCGCTCGCACGCGTCTGCGGTGAGCACGATCAGCGGGTCGGCCGGCCTTCCCGGCCCGGACAGCTTCGGCTGGCCGAGCTTGGCCTCCTTGAGGGTCCAGTCCACCAGGGCTGGCAGGCTCTTGGCGGGCACGTCCAGGACCAGGCCGCCGACGCAGTACGCCAACACCTTCCCCTCCTCGACGTCGACGACCGCCAGCGGCCCGTTCTCGAACCGCGGGTCGGTGCCGCCCGCCGGAGTATTCGCCGGGGCGGCCTTCTTCACGCCGGGGCGGCGCGACGTCGACGACGTCCCGGTGGTGCTCGCTGCGCTGGGCGCGGCCGCCGGAGCAGCGGCGGCGACGGGAGCAGGGGTCTGGGTGTTCTCGGTTGCAGTCGTGGCCGCAGCCTCGGGTGCCGGGCCTGCGGACAGAGCCGGCGCTTCGATCGGGGCGGGCGAGCCGGTGAAGGTGGCGGGCACCGGGGCGGCCGGCTCCTCGGGCGCGGGGTAGAGCTCGGCGAGCTGTTTCAGCAGTCGCGCGTACGCGTCCCGTTCCGGCGGGCGGGGTTCGGTCTTGCCGGATTCCCAGCCGGACACCGTGGCGCGTCGCACCTTCAGTGCGGTGGCCACCTCGTCGATCGTCAGGCCGTGCGCGGCACGCAGCCGCTTTCGTTCCGCCGGTGGCGGGAGTGTGGCGCGGGACGCGATCAAGGCGTCGACCGCGTCGAACAACTCGGACATGAAACACCTCCTGACCATCACCCTACCCCACGGAACGCACTAAGTCCGTACGTCTCACGTACATTCCCCGTACGAATGGCGTGCCTCTGCTATGTTGACCTTAATCTGAAACGACTGAGGCTCAGGAGGACTGGTGCGGGAAAGCGGCGTTCTGGGTGCGATTCCCGAGCCGGAGAGCCGACGGGTGCTGGAACAGGTGATCGTTCCGACGTTCACGGCGGGCGCCGCGCCCCAGCCCAGGCCCGTTGTGGTTGTCGTCGCCGGGCAGCCTGGCGCGGGGAAGACGCGGATCGCCGACCTCGTTCAGGTCGCACTGGACCGGCGGGGCGGCGCGGTACGGATCTGCAGCGACCTCTACAAGCCGGTCCACCCCCACTACGCCGAACATCTGGCCGACGATGTCCGCACCGCCGGCGTGAGGGTGCGCCCGGGTACGCGCCGCTGGCAGGCCGAGCTCGAGGACCATGTCCGAGCGCAAGGGTTCGACGCGGTTGTCGAGTCCGCCCTCGCTGATCCTGCGGAGTTCCGAACGTCGGCGACTGCGTACCGGCAGGCCGGGTACCGAATCGAGGTGGTCGGGGTGGCGACAGCGGAAGCCTGGAGCCAGCTCGGCCTCGTGGACCGTTTCCTTTCCCAGGCGGTGACCGGCGGCGGCCGGTACGTGTCGTGGGAGAACCACGACACCTGCGCCCGGCAGATGCTCGTGACGCTGGCGGTGATCGAGGCCGAGCAGCTGGCCGACCGCATCACCGTGGTGCGGCGCGACGGCACCGTCCTCTACGACAACGAGCTCACCGGCGAGGTCTGGCGGCGGCGGCCGGCGGCGGACCGGGCGGTGGCGTGCGAGCGTTCCCGGCCCTGGAGCGCCCAGGAGACCGCCGTCTTCCGCCGCGATCTCGCACGGACCGATCAGCGGCTGCACCGCGAACTGCACTGCGAGGACCGGCGTCTGGCCGTCCAGCGGGATGCCGAGCGGGCGGCCGCGCTCGCTGAACCGGTTCGCCGTATTGCCCAGCCGCGCAAGGGCGCGCCCGGCGTGGACTACCACCGACTGTCGTCCGAGGAACACCGCTGGATCTTCGATGAGCTGATCGCACCGTCGTACCTGAGCGGCATCGTGCCGCGCGAGGAGCCGCGCGCGGTATATGTGCTGGGCCAGCCGGGCGCCGGCAAGTCAACGACGGCCAGGATGGTCCGCCGGGCCATGCGCCCGGGCACGACCCACCTGGTGGGCGACGACTTCAAGGTGTCCCACCCGGACTACCTGCGCCTGTTGCAAGAGGACCCGCGCAACGCCGGCGCCGCGGTCCGCGCCGACTACCGGGCCTGGTTCGCCGACGCCGAGGAGTACGTACGCCGGCATCGCGGGGACGCCCTGGTCGAAGGCGCCCCCGGCAGCATCCCCGAGTTCCTCGCCAGCGCGGAGCCCTTCCACCGCTCCGGGTATCCGGTCGAACTCGTGATGCTGGCCGTCCGGGAAGCCGACAGTCGCCTTGCCACCGCCCTGCGCTACGCCCGCGCCCAGAAGCTCGGCATCAACGGGCGCTTCACTTCCCGCGCCGGGCACGACCAGTGCTTCCACGCACTCACCGACATCGCCCACCTCGCTGCCGGGCATCCGGCGATCTCGGCCGTGACCCTGGTCCGCCGTGACGGCCAGGCACTGCTGCGCTCCGAGCGCGGCAGCACCCAGCCGGCCCGGGCGCTCGCCGCGGAGCGGGCCCGCCCCTACACCGAGGCGGAGGCGACCGCGTTCCTGGCGCTGCACCGGGCGCTGCGCGAGGCGCTGCCGCGGCACCGGCGGGAGCTGGACGCGATTGCGGGGCTGGCACGGCCGTTGATGCCGGCCCGGATGCAGCCGCCGCGGATCGGTCGCCCCCGGCCGCAGGTGTGGCCGCTGGCCGTGCCTGCGGGGCGCTACGACTGGTCGGTGAGTCCCTTGAGGCGGGCCGCGTAGTCGGTTGCGATACGGGCGGCATCGCCGGGGCTTGCGGTGTCCAGGCGCGTCTGGTCGTCGACTGCGGCCTGCCGGGCGGCCTTCAGCTGCTCGATGTGTGCGTCGTCGGGGACAGGTGCCCGGCGCTCGGCGGCGATGCGGGCGTTGTAGAAGGCGATGACCTCCCGCACGGCGTCGCGCGCGAGCTGGTCCTCGTCGCCGTCCAGGGGCTCGAAGGGGGCGGTATTCGGGTCCGACATGGGACCACCCTTTCCGGAATGATCTTGATGGTAAAGGGATCATTCTCCTCCACTTCGTCCCCGGGGCCGCGCTCAGTCGCCGGCTGCCGGAGCCTCCTTGCGGTACGTGGCGGGAAGCCGCATGGCCTGCAGATCCAGTCCCTGGGCCCGCAGGTGCATACCGAAGTCGTCGCTGAGCACCCGGGTGTCCGCCTCCGGCTTGAGCCGGTTGAGCTCTGCTGCGCACAGCAGAATTTCCATGTCTGCGTCTCCGCGACGATGGCCCACCCGATCGAGTCGAACCTCCAACGTGACTCCGTCCCTGATCGACACCGGGACGCCCGGACTGCCGACCAGAGCCCCCTCCAGGTATCGGATGGCCCTCCCCGCCCGCTCACCCAGCTGACCGGACCCGTTCTTGTGCCGGTCCAACTCATCGATGACGACGAAAGGCACCACCAGCCGGACCTGCGTTGTACGCACGTCCTGATCGCGCAGTACCTCGGTCCATCTGATCTCGTTCGGCGGCCGCCAGTGAACCAACACATTGGTGTCGTAGACGACCGGCGTGCCTGGCCGATCGGCGTAGGCCCTCAACACCGCCAGCTCTTGCCGAGCCTGTTGGAGTCGCTCGATCTGCCGCTCAACCTCCCGCGCAAGGAGACGCGAGGTCGCATGGTGCTGGGGACCGCGGATTATGTGCTCGAAGTGCCCGTCGTAGAGGCCCCCGGCCAGATCGGGTTCGGCGAAGAACTGGCTCAGAACGCGATCGGTCCACTCAACGTCGCGCAGGTACTGGTCCCATGGAGCATGGCTGCTTTGGAGGTTCTCCCACTCCATGACCGCTTCATCAAGGGTCTGCTCCACAGTGTCGAGGGTGAAGCCTGGCTTGATTCTCATCCCCGGATCCTTCCAGCTCCCGCAGTTCGCCGGAGAGGAACTCCGCGCCTCGCTTCCCGCTCTGCCGAGACCGGACAGATCGCGGATGAGCTGCTCCAAGAACCCTGGGGGCGGCGTAACTTGGACACGATTGATCAACGACTTCGGGGGTTAACGTGGCAGGCAGGGATCTGCGGGCGTTGTTCAGCACGAACGACCGCACACTAACGACGGCGGAGGCGTTCACGAACCGTCAGGCACAGTGGGAGCTGGTCGCGTCCGCGCTGGCCGAGCACCTGCGGCATGTCTCGGGCCCAGGCTTCGACGTCGAGGACCTGGAGCGGCCCCGGAACAACGTCATCGTGTTCCACGGAGTCGGCGGGATCGGCAAGACGACCCTGTCGAGGAAGCTGGAGGCCGCGCTCGCGGGCGCCGACCAGCGGCCGGCGCAGTGGGGCGAGCCCGCCTGGTCCGGGGAGCGCATCCTGCCCGTACGCATCGACCTCTCCCGCTCGGCCGGCGCCTCGTTCGAGGACCTGGTGCTCACGATCCGGGCCGCGCTCGCCGAACTGAGCCACCCGCTGGCCGCCTTCGACATCGCGCTGCGCCGCTACTGGGAGCAGCAGCATCCCGGCGAGAGCCTGGAGGAGTATCTGAGCCGCGGTGGTCTGGCCGCGCGGTTCGGCAAGGCGATGCCGCAGCAGATGCAGTCCGCGCTCTCCGACGTCGCCCAGGCGCTGCTGCTGCCCGGCACCGTCGGCTCCGCCGTCGGTGCCCTCACCGGCTCCCTGGTCAAGGCGTTGCGCGAACGCCGCCAGACGGTCCGGGCACTGGCCGGCTGCGCCCGGCTGGAGGACCTGCTGGAGGCCGAGCCGGACCTGGACGCCCTGTCCTTCTACCCGCACCTCCTCGCATGGGAGCTCGCGCAACTGCCCGCGGAGAAGAAGGTGGCGCCGGTCGTCCTGCTCGACACCTTCGAGGACGTCGGAGACCGCACCCACCGCGACCTGGAGCGGCTGATCCAGCGAGTGGTCTGGCTCATGCCGAACGTGTTCTTCATCGTCACCGGCCGCTCACGCCTGCAATGGGCGGATCCCGGCCTCCAAGGCCAGCTGGACTACACCGGCCCGATCGCCTGGCCGGGCCTGGCCTCCCCCGCCGGAAGCGTCCCGGCAGCCCGCGCCACCCGCCCGGCCGGCTACGGACGGCAGGTCCTCGTCGGCGACTTCTCCCCCGAGGACTGCGACGACCACCTCGCCCGCCGCCTCACCCGCGACGGCCGGCCCCTCATCGGCGCCGACATCCGCCAGGTCATCACCGCCCGCTCCCACGGCCTGCCGCTCTACCTCGACCTGGCCGTCATGCGCTTCCTCGAACTCCGCCGCACCAACCACACCCCGCACCCGGCGGACTTCGACCACGACTTCCCCGCCCTGATCGCCCGCACCCTCTCCGACCTCACCCCGGACGAACGCCACGTGCTGCGCTCGGTCGCCCTGTTCGACTCCTTCGACCTGAACCTGGCCACCGCGGCCGCCGGGTTCCAGCACGAAGCGCCCGCACTGCGGCTGATCGAGCGGCCCTTCGTCCGCGAGAACCCCTTCGGGATCTGGCCGTACCACCTCCACGGCCTGATCCGCTCCACCATCCGCGGCGCCGACGACCACGCCGACGACCGCTGGTCCCCCCGCGACTGGCAGCAGGCCGCCCACCGGGCGCTGGCCGCGCTCGGGACCCAATGGCAGGCACACACCAGCCGCGACCGGATCCTCCTGGTCGGCTGCCTACGCCAAGGCCTCGCCCTGGCCAGGGACTTCCGACTCGACCTCGGCTGGCTCGCCGACGCCTCCTGGGCGTACATCGGCGATTCCGTGTGGGAGCCCCTCGCCCCGCCCAGCGGGCCCAGCGGCCCCAGCGGGCGCATCGAGCTGGACACCGCCGCGGACGCCCTGGTCGAAACCCTCAGCGCCCTCTTCCGACGCCAGCACGAACACCGCACCCGCACCATCGAGCGCCTCACCGCCGTCATCGACAGCGGACGCCTACCCGCGGAACTACGTGATGTGGCCGTCTACTACCGCGCCAAGGCCCACCGCGACCTCGGACACACCCAGGCCTCCCAGGACGGCATGCGGCAGGTCGCCGACGCGGGCGGCCGACTCGCGCCGCCCGCCCGCCGAGGCCTCGCCCACCTCTCCCGCCTCGCCGGCGACTTCCCCACCGCCCTCGCCATCGCGGACACCCTCGGCTGGGCCGGCCGCCACCACCGGGTCCGAGGCGACGTCCTGTGGGTCCAAGGAGACATGGAACGCGCGGCCGCCGCCTACACGGCCGCCCGTACCGAAGCAGAGGAACACGGCATCGCCGGCGAACGAGCCACGTCCCAGGCCCAGCACGCCCTCGTCATCGCCTTCACCGATCCCACCCGGGCAACCGACGAACTCGAACTCACCGAACATCTCCTCGCCGGCCTCGGCCTGCGCACCACCACCTTCACCGCGAAGATCGCCGCCCTCGTACGCGACGCCGGCAGCACCACAGCCCAGATCGACGATCGCGGACGCCTGCTGCGCGCAGAGATCCACACGAACGGCATCGTCGCGGCATCGGCACTCCTGGAACTCGCTCTCGCCTTCCACCACGCCGTGCAAGCCGAACAGGGCGAGGTGAGCGCCGTCATCGGGCGACTGCGCGAGCTCGTCCAGGGCAGCGACTACGCCTACTACTGCGACCTCGCCCACTTCATGGCGGGCCTGCCTCTCCCCGCGGTCTCCACTGCCCGATGGATCGACGGCGAAGGCCCGACCCGCGCCCGCTGGCACGCCCTCGTCGCCGCCCGCCGCACGCACAACCTGCACGGCGCGTGAACGATCCCGACCTCCAGCTGAGCCATCGCCAAAGGTTCGAGGAAACGATCAAGGGACGTCGCCAAACCGCCTTGCGGGAACGTGAGGAACAACAGGCAAGGCTGCGCGAGCAGGAAGCAAAGCGTCGACGAGCCGACGACCGGGGGAGGTGGGCCGGATGTCTGACCATCGGCCTGCTGCTCGGGCTCGCCGCCTGGGGCGCATGGTGGGTCTTTTCCGGCCTTTCCGACTGGCTCGACGGCCCTGACCGCGATCACGCCGCAGCCGCGCCGGGCCCTTCCCACTCACCCCTTCCAGCACCCCTTTGGAAACTGCCCCAGGGCGAGGAGACCAAGAACGCGACGCTCTCGATCGACATGCACGACACGAGGACGCTTCGCCTCCTCGAGCACGTCAGCGCCGAGGACACCCGCACCATTCGCATCGACGACCTCGACGACGACAAGGGCCTGACATCCGCCGACGTAGAGATCACGGTCACAGAGCAGCCCCGGCACGGACGGCTGGAGCTGCAGGCGGACAACAGCCTGGCCGTGTACACACCGCAGCCGGGCTTCGACGGAGCCGACACCTTCGAGTACACCGTCAAGCTGCGAACGAAGCCCGAGGTCCTGAAGATCAGCTACACCGTCCAGGTCGGCCTCAGCATGGGCGCCCGCTACGACCTGGAGCACAAATACGAGAACTGCGACGCAGCCCAAGCCGCCGGTGCGGCACCTCTGCGCCGTGGTGAAGACGGCTACGGACGGCACCTGGATGCCGACATGGACGGCATCGCCTGCGAATAGGAAATCGCCGCGAAAGGAAGCACCCGAGCGGCTCCTTCCGGCTTCGGAGTCCCGACGACGCCTCCCCACGACGACACCGAGCGCAAGCTCTGTGGCCCGAGCACACACGGAGCGGGGCCCGGACCGCAAGGCGGTCCGGGCCCCGACTCCACCCCGCCACCGGTTCAGCAGCAGGGCCGGCAGGTCACTGGGTGTCGGTGCTCTTGCCCACCAGCGTGGACAGCAGCTCGACCAAGGTCGAGTTCACCGTGCGCTGCTCGTCGATGAAGCCGTCGATCTTCCGCTCCAGGCCGTCCAGACGACCGGTGAGGTTCTCGACCTTCTGGTCCAGGTTCCCGACCTGCAGGCGAACCGCGGTGAGGTCGGACTTGATGATCCCGAACTCGCGGGAGTCCTGAGCGGAGACCTCTTCGAAGCGCCGGGTCAGGGCAGCGAGCTCGCTTTGGGCGATGGGGTCCTCGGGCACGCGATACTCCTGCCAGATCACAAACTGTAGATAAGAAGACTCCACGATATCGCGGCCCGACCCCTGCATGGCCTCCGTTCCGTCCCCCTCTCTACGGCGGCCCCCCTCACGGCGTGAGCTGTCACCTCAGAGTGGACAGCGGCGATTTCTTCCGGTGCGCTCCGCCTGGAAGGGCAGTCGATGCTGCGTACGCCGTGTGCCGGGCTGGGGAGGCTGTTGGCCATGAGTGCTTCCGTCTCACGCCACACTCTCACTACGCTCAGCGCATGTTGAAGAAGTTGCTCAAAAAGCTCGCCATTCCCCCGATAGAGGTTGCCGCTGGCGACGCGTGGAACCGCGGGGACACCGTCTTCATTCGGAAGTTCTACCCACGCCCCACCAAGCACGACGTCGACCTGGCCAAGGCTATCCAGGAGGTGACTGCCATCGGGTGGGCGTTGGCGAGCAGCCAGTTCGAGGGCGACGGACTCCAGCGGCACGCGAACCTCGTATTCACCCGCCCCTAGCGCGCAGAGCCGACCTTCCAGGCGTACGCGACCAAATCGCGCCGAGCGGGAAGGGCCTGGGTCAGGGATGCGGGATTTCCTGGTCGACCCTGGGGGGCCGGTAGCGGGCGCGGCGGGCGCTAGAGGTGACGGCTTCGATCGGCGCGGTCCGCCAGGGACGGGAACGGCCGCTCGGCTTCCAGAGCTTGGCCGAGCGACTTGAGACCGGCCTTCGGAAATCAGGTACCGCCCAGGCCCATGCATCGAGTCCGCCATGGATGTGGGCCCCGCACCGGCGCAATCTCGGCTCGCGCCGAAGGCCTCGGCCTCGCTGCGCGCACCGCTGCAGCAGTTCGGCTACGACTCACGGTGCCTATTCACACTCCTGGCCTAGCTCTCGAGCAGTCCCAGTTCGCTGTCGGGTCGGCACAGCGGGCACGCGATCACCGACGGTACGGTGCGCAGTACCTCAAGGATCATGTCGCGGGTGGCTGCGCGGCCGCGGCTGGTGACTTTGCAGGCGCCGGTGTGGACGCGGTCCGGCCGTCGTCCGGCGCCGATGCCGTACTCGATCCACCACCGGGGCGGCTCCGGCGGGGGCAGGCGGTGGGTGCGCTGTTCGTCTGCGGCGCGAACCGCGGTGATTCTTTCGTCGACGCGGGCGAGGGTGAGCTCCAGCCAGCGGCGTATGACCAGGAGCTGGTCCAGGGCCGGTGGCAGGGGCAGGAGGGGTTCCTGCATGGCGTTTACGCCGCCTCGGCTACTTCGATGCGGGGTTCGGCGGGGCGGGTCTGCTTCTTGAGTCGCATGCGGGCATCCACCAGGACGTCGCGTGGGACGGACGCCCAGTGGGGGTGGTCGGCGACGGCCATCGACAGTTCCCGGATCTCGGCCCACATCCGGTCGACCGTCTCCTTCTGCTCGTCGCTCCAGCCGGGGCTGTCGGGGACGTCGCCGCGGTGGGAGAACCTTTCCCCGCGGGTCCAGCCGGTCTGGGGTTCCACGCTCCAGGGCAGGTCGGCGAGGTAGGCGCGGTGTTCGGTGTGGGCGCGGTGGAGGCGCTCCTGGAGCTGGAGGAGGTCGTCGGGGAAGGTGCTTTCGTCGGTCACCCTTGAATCGTAAACCTGTTCGATTCAGTGAGGGAAGTCGGCGCTCCGGTTCGTGACCCGTTCGGCAGACAGGCGTGCGGCTGGCGTCGAGGTCGGGTGGCGTGGAGTGGGTAGGGGCCGTGAGCTGGAGGAGGGGGCTGTTGGAGGAGGTGGCGTCGTGGCGCGTCCGGTGTGGGCCGGGAATCTGTCGTTCGGGCTGGTCAGCCTGCCGGTGGGCTTGTATACGGCCACCGACAGCCACACGATCCACTTCCATCAGCTACAACGTGGCACCTCGGATCGGATCCGCAACCGGCGCGTAAACGAGCGCACCGGCAAGGAAGTCGAGCTGGACGACATCGTGAAGGGCTACGACGCCGGTGGCGAGTACGTCCTGGTCGAGCCGAACGAGCTCGACGAGATCGCCCCGGGGCGTTCCCGGTCGCTGGAGATCACCGGGTTCGTGGACCTGGACGAGGTGGACCCGATCTTCTTCGACAAGACCTACTACCTCGGGCCGCGCGGTACGGAGTACGGGAAGGTCTACAGCTTGCTGGAGCAGGCCCTGGCCAAGGCGGGCAAGGCGGGCGTCGCCACCTTTGTCATGCGCCAGCACGAGTACCTGGTCGCGCTCAAGGCCGAGAACGGGCTCCTGACCCTGCACACCCTGCACTGGGCGGACGAGATCCGGGACCCGAAGAAGGAGATCGACAACCTCCCCGGCAAGACCAAGGCCTCGGACAAGGAGCTGCGGATGGCTGAGCAGCTCATCGAGACCCTGAGCATGACCTGGGACCCCGACGAGTTCCACGACACCTTCCAGGAGAAGGTCGCCGCCCTCATCGACGCGAAGAAGGCCGGCGACACCGTCGAGAAGGCCGAAGAGCCCGCGGAGCCCACCGGCGTCGTCGACCTCATGGAAGCCCTGCGCGCCAGCGTCGAACGCGCCGGCAGCTCCAAGGCCACCGGCGGGAAGGCCACCGCATCCGGCAAGACCGCGGCCGCGAAGAAGCCGGCGGCGAAGAAGCGGATCCGCGCCGCATCAAAGGAGGACTTGAACGGCCTGTCGAAAGCCGACCTCTACAAGAAGGCCGCCACCGCCAACCTCCCCGGCCGCTCGAACATGACCCGCGAGGACCTGGTGAAGGCCCTGTCCCGCGCATGACCCGGACAGCCAGCTCGCGAACGGAGGCCACGCAATGACGTTGCGGCCGCCGGTGGAGCCGATGCTGGCGCAAGCCGCAGAAGCAATTCCGACCTCGGGCCTGCTGCGCGATGTGGCGTATGAGCAGAAGTTCGACGGCCACCGCGGTCTGCTGTTCACCTCGCCCGCCCCCGGCGGGCAGGTGCTGCTGCAGACGAGGCGGGGCTCGCTCATTCAGGGCGGGTTCCCCGACCTCGTCGCGGCCGCCATCGAGCAGCTCCCCCACGGTCTGGTCCTGGACGGTGAGCTCCTCGTCTGGGATCCCGATGAAGGCCGGTTGTCGTTCGAGGCGCTTCAGCGCCGGGCCGCCGCTCGCGCCCGCGGCGCTCCCGCCCTGGCGGCCCGTACGCCCGCGTACTTCGTCGTCTTCGACCTTCTCCAGGCCGACGGCGCCGAGCTGTTGCACCTGCCGTATCGGGAGCGTCGCCGACGCCTGGAGGTGCTGTTCGCGGCCCGTGGCCTGAGTGCGCCGTGGACGCTGTGCCCGATGACCACCGACCTCGCGAAAGCCCGCGAGTGGCTGGAGTCCTGGACGGACGTCTCCGGCGTCGAAGGCCTGCTGATCAAGAGCATGAGCCAGCGCTACCTGCCCAACCATCGCGGGTGGACAAAGGTCCGCCGTCGGGACACCACCGAAGCGATCATCGGTGGCGTCACCGGCACCCTCGCCCGCCCCCAGCTCCTCATCCTCGGCCGCCACGACGACAGCGGTCGACTGCGCGCCATCGGCCGTACCGCACCCCTGCACCCGGATCAGGCACGGCGGGTCGCCGAACGCCTGATGGCCGCATCGCCCGGGCATCCGTGGACCGGTGCACGGTTCTCGGTGACATGGGGGTCCCGCGAAGTCCTGGACG
Source organism: Streptomyces sp. NBC_00513 (assembly GCF_041431415.1). Lineage (GTDB taxonomy): Bacteria > Actinomycetota > Actinomycetes > Streptomycetales > Streptomycetaceae > Streptomyces. The sequence goes on along the minus strand of NZ_CP107847.1, from coordinate 88,945 downwards.
TCGTTCTTGTCGACCCGCGTTTGGTGGCGGAGATCAGCGCCGACACCGCCGTCGACCACGGCGGCATCCATCGGCATCCCCTACGGTTTCGCCGCCTCCGCCTGGACGTGACGGCCCAGGACGCGCCCCTCTTTGGGACAGGCCCCCACCGGGCGGCGGGATGAGCTGTTCAAAGCACCTGCCCCGGCTCCTTCCGCAGGGCCGTGGACATGGGCTGTGCCAGTGCGGCTCGCCGTCGCAGGGCCGCGGTCCTCGTGCGGCGGAATCGGTGCTCGGCGATGCCGTGATCCGCCGGCTCGCTCGCGAGCAGGAGCGCGGCCAAGCGGTGGATCTTGCGGTCCAGGGCGAGGGCCAGGCGCCGGCGTTCCCGGCCGCGGATGGCGGCGAGCGTGTGCGGTGTGGTTTCCAGCCGGGCGGCCAAGAAGCTTGTAGGCCATCCTCGTTCGGCCAGATTCTGCAGGCTGGTGGCGGCCCTTTCCGCGCCAACCAGCCCAGGCAGGAGGCGATCCCGCTTGACCGCACTGGTGAGCGGGATACCGAGGATGGCTTCCGAGGTGACCCGGTGAACAATGGCCGGCCGTTCCCCGGCCGGGCGTAGAAGGCGTCGCACGAGAGTGACGGCGACGCCCGAGATCTCGGCGATGTCGGCGGCCGACAGACCCGTCTCCTGCAACTGGCAGGCATGGGCAGCGGCATCGGCCGCGGGGACCCGGGCGGGTCGGCCGGCTCTCAACTCCCTGGTCCGCCGGGCACGATCCCGGCGCGCCGCGGCTATGCACTCGAGGCGCGTGCAGCCGTAGTCGGCGCAGGAGGGGCTGCCATGCCGGACACGGGACCGGAGCGGCTTGCGACCCTTGCCCTCGGGAACACGGCGAGGTGAAGGCGCTGGGAGAGTTGGTGAATCCATACCGTCGCAATTCTGCCCGTTCTGCGTCCCGTCGGCGCCTGTCAGGCCGTCCTTCCATTTGATCTTGTTGGTCTGCGTGCTGGCCAGGGGGTCGTTCAACCGTCCGTAGGGTCGGCCGGCCCTACGGAACGGCGGCGCTGGTGCTGTTGTTCGTGCTCTGAGGCGGAGCCCTTCAGTGCGTGACCGGTGCCGGGGAGTACCGGGTGCTCATGCGATGTCGGATGGGGCCGGCAGTGGGCGGATGACGATGGTGGTGGCGTCGTCGCGGTAGGGCTGCCCGTCCTCGATGCCGTCCTCGGCAGCGGCGACCAGGGCCTCGGCGAGCGCTTGGGCATCGTTGTGGTGTGCGTGGACCAGGCCGTCGAGGACGGTGGGGTCCATCTGGTCGTGGACGCCGTCGCTGGTGAGGATCACCAGGTGGCGCTTGGGGATCGGGGCTTCGTTGCAGGCCGCGATGGAGAGGTCGCTGAAGCACGGTGAGTTTGGAGGAGTAGGTGGCGGCCTCGTCGGCGGGCATGCCCTGCTGGGCGTAGTGGGCGGCGACGGTGTGGTCGGTGGTGTATCGGGTGAGGATGCCGGTGTCGGGGTCGAGCCCGTAGGCGCGGCAGTCACCGGCCCACGCGATCCACGTGCCGTCGGCCCGGACGCGGGCGGTGATCCCGACCGCGTCGGGACCGCCGCGTGGCGCTCCGGGGTTTTGCAGGAGCTCGGCGGCTCCGATCAGCCCGGCCATGGGGTGGCGTAGTGCTGTCCGGCGGGCGGCGTCGACGGCGAGTACGGGGACCAGGGCGTGGAGTTCAGTGCTGTGGCCGATGCCGTCGATGACGGCGGCGCCGACGGCCCCGCCGGCGGCGGTCCAGGCGTGCGCCGCGTCAGCGGATCCGGGGGCATCTCCCGGACGGGTGGGCCTGACTCCCGGTCGGCTGGCGATACCGATGTCGGCCTTGCGCATACTGCTACCTCCTGGCTGGAGACCAAAGCCCCGGGCCCTGAAGTGGGCCCGGGGCGTGTCTGAATCTGTGGGGAGCCTTCGCGCGGGGTACATCCGGCCGATCCTGCGTCGCCCGCTCTGGAGACTCAGGGCGGCGGGCGGGCAGGACTTGCCGGACGAGTCTCCCCGTGGTGCTGATGGATGTCCCCGAGGCAGATCCGCTGCCTCTCCGGCACTCTCCGGGCGATCGGCCGGATCCTCGGCAAGAAGCTGCGCCTGTTCGTTCTTCTGATCGCCCGCGCGGGCTTCACCGGGCCCTCCTGCTCCAGCCGACGGGAGCTGGTTCCCGTCAGGGCCAGACGGTGGCTGCTTCGGGGTGGAGGTCCGGCCAGTCGGGCAGCGTGCGGGTGATCTTGTCGGCGGGTACCTCGATGCCGGAGGCGCCCATCAGGAGTCGCACGTACTCGACGTCGTCGACGACCGCGGTGACCACGTCGCCACTGCGGTCGTCGACGGCGAGCAGCAACCCGTAGCCGGTGTCCGTGAGGTCCAGGCCGGCGCCCCAGCAGAGCTCCCTGTAGGCGTCGGCGTCCATGGTGGAGGGGGTGGCGAGCACCACCCGGTAGACGGTGATCATGTTGTTTCCTCTGTACTGGAGGCGGGAGGGATGACGCCTCGCCCCACCGGCCTGCTCGGGTCCGGGAGGCGCTCGGGTGCGGGATTTCAGAGACCGGGGCGTGCGATGCGCATGGTGGTCCAGTTGCGGCCTGCCGGGCGGCGGGCGGCCAGTTCGGATAAGCGGGGCGCGCGCCGGGTGGGCGTTTGCTGGGATCGCTTGTCCAGGAGACGGGCCATCTGCGATTCGACGGTGGTGTCCTCGTTGAGGGTGCTGCTGAAGGCTTCGAGGGCAGTGCTGATTCCGGTGGTCGGTTCGTCAGCGGGTGCTGCGGAGTCCGGTGCCGTGGGCGGCTGTGGTTCGGTTCCGGTGGGGCCGTGGTGGATCTCGGTGTTGGCTTCCGTCCACAGCCTCCTGAAGTATTCACGGTCGCCGCCGAGGAGCAGGACGAACGCCTTGAGGACCCGCCAGGAGGGGATCTTCTGGCATTCGGTGACGGAGGCCACGTCGGCCACGCTGAGCGCCCAGTGGCTGGCCAGCGCGATGTCCTGGGAGGCGGGGCGGCCGGCGCGGAGGTGCAGGGTCCGGACGGCCTGGTGCAGCCGCAGGGCGGCGGGCAGGGCCGGCTCCGCGAGGGGAGGCTGGGGGCCGCGGGCCCGTTCCCGAAGTTTCTCGCTCTCCCATACCGTGCGCAGGACGTCGGGGTCGGCGCCGCAGGCGCGGGCGAACTTCTGGGTGAGGCTCCAGGTGGGGATGCGTTCGCCGCTGACGAGTCGGGAGAGGTAGGAGGCGGAGATGCCCATCCGGGCACTGACCTCTTTGTTGGTCTGTTTCGAGGTGCGCACCAGCATGGACAGCACGGGGGCGAGGCGGTTGTAGGCGGCGCCGGACGGGTCGCGGGGGGTGGTGCTGGACTCGGTTTCCGGCGTGGCGGCGGGCCCCGCTTCGGTGGCCGTGACCTTGTCCGCCATCACGGCCGGGGCGGGCGGGGGCGCGAGGACGGTGGAGGCGTACATGTCTGTGAGGGAGGCCGGGGTGGTGTCGCGGCCGCGCATGAAGCGGTTGAGGCGCCGCAGGATGTGGTCGTCGGTGTAGCGGTGACGGGCTGTGTCCTCGGAGATGCGCAGGATGGTGCTGATGCGTCCCCAGGTGACGCGGCGGTGTCGGGCCAGGCCGACGAAGCCGGCGGTGAGGCACTCCAGTTGTTCCTGCATGCGGTAGATCCGGTGGAGGGCCTCCTCTGCGTCGGAGGTCTGCAGGATTCGGGCGAGCTCGCGCGTACCGTCCTGGAGGTCCTTGATGACCTCGTGGAGGACCTCGTCCGCGCTGCCGCCCGGCGTGGCAACGGTGTGCGTCGCCCGTACGTAGGTGGGAGCCGCAGGCGCCGCGGGGGCGGGTGCGGCGGGCCGGGCCGCGGGGGGTGCCTCGGTGGTGGGTGCCGGCGGTGGTGCTTCGGCGGATTGTCGTGCGCGGTAGGCCGCCTGGCGGCACGCGCCGCCACAGTACTTCGCGGGGCGTCCGTACCGGCTGTTGGGCACGATCGTCACAAACTGGATCTTGCAGTGCTCGCAGGTGTTCATGAGTGCTTCCGTCCGTCACGAAAGGGGTTCAGACCGGGTGCGCGCAAGCCGCCGCTGCGGAAGTTCCACGGAATTCCGAGATTTCGTCACACCGGCCGGATCTGGCCGTCGGGGGGTGGTGCCGGAGACGGGGGAGAGCGCAACGGTGCTCCTCTCCCCCGCTCACGCCGGGGTTACCGCCGGCGACCGCGCACGTGGCGGGTGCCGAGGACGGCCGTCGCGGCCACGCTGAGGAGGGCGGCCGGAGCGCCGACGGAGACCGTGATCTGGACGGGCGGCCGGAGGATGAGGAGATATCCGGTGAACACCACGGCCAGGAACACCAAAAGTGCGGCCTTGACCGACTGGTTCACGTGACGAAAGTTTTCGTCACGCGCAATACCTTGGGGTAGTGCCGAATCGCCGGAGGGGAGTTTGACCGGACGCCGGCGAGGGGTACGTGGCAAGAGAGGTACATCCTTTCGAGTCGTACATGAAGGCGTGCGGGGTACCGAACCGAGTTTTCTGAGGACGCGTGGCGATGCCCCGCACGCACCTGTGAGTGACCGTAGCGACACCATGTGCTAAAAAGAAAATCTGCTCAAAGCGGCGTAAAACTGCGCATCCTGAGCGTTTTCCCAAGACGTACGGGCTTTCGTTAGCCGACTCAGCCGAAATGTTCGGCCTCTCGCTCAAAGACGCCTCGCGCCCCCCGTCCTGCTGATATGGGCAGTGCGCAAACCTGTTCCGTCTTCAATTGTTCGCCTGGCGTTCAAGAGCAGCCATGTAGATATATCTGGCCGAATGTATTCGTAATAATTCGGACGTTCCCAGGTCGGCGCCCCGCCCGACGCACCCGGCCGCGCCGGGCGCACGAAACCCACGCCTCGCCCACACCGGCTCACGCCGCCCGCCGGGCAGCAACCTGAACCCGCCCCGGCGTGAACCGTGTAGGCAACGCCCCGTCGTGATCACGCACGCTGAGGTCGCGGTCAAGTGCCCGGCGGCAGATCCCTGCCCTCGCCGTCTCCTTCACCGACCCCGTACGAGCCGCTCCGGCCCATCCGCTCCTGGCCGACAAGTGGCTCGCCGAGATCGAGTCCGTGCCGTGGACGCCGCGGCCGGGGGACACCGCCGCGACCCCGCAGGATCCTCCTGCAGCCCCCGCACCGTAAAACCAGTAGCCGACGACCTGGTGCGGCGAACGGGGGTGAGGCGACTTCGTGGATCGTGCCCCGCTCGGGCCCGGGTGCACCGTACGGTCGTTGGACCGATGGCAGTCGGCGGAATCGGTCCCCGCCGATGAGGACCTCGCCCGCCGCTGCCCCCCGAATCGCGCTGAAGATCCTGCTGGAGCACTGCGGGCACAGCACCGGTCGGTGGGAGGCGCTCGCCGCCGCCATGACCTTCGAGTACGACGAAGCCAAGCCCACCTTCGGCGAGTTCCTCGACTCCCTGGACGACGCGCCCGCGACCCCGCGGACTGACCCGCCGGTGGGGCGGCCGACGAGGGTGGAACTCGCTGATTCCGCCTCCGAGACGGCGGGTCAACCAAGAGAATGCCGTCATGTCGTTCATCTCATTCAGCGGTGCTGACAAGGACATGACGCTCGACGAACTGGAGGCGGCTTTGGAGAGCGCCCGCGACGTGGGCGCCCTCGGACATCGGTACGTGTACGCGGAGCTGAGCACGAGCGGGAAGGTCAAGCAGATCAGGTTCGAGGTCGGCGGCGAGGACGAGTAGACGGTCCGGGGCACACGCTCGGGGGAGGATCTTGTGGATTTCGCGTTCGAGTGCTGGGACTGCGAGGCAGACTGCACCGTGTGGGGAAAGCCCACCGGGTTCTGGAGTGAGTTGTACAGGCTGCCGGACGAGTGGGAGTGCTGGAACTGCGGCGCCGTGAACATCACCCCCGAACCTCCGTGGACGCCGGTGTAACAATGCTCCGCACGCGGTCGAGGCCAGGCGCCGGGACCCACCGGGGTGACGATGTCCTTGCCCGCCGCCTTTCACGGGACCGGCCGTCACGCCGTCTGCTCCAAGCGGCGCGGCACAGCCCTTCCCGGCCGGCCTTCTCTTGTCCCGAACATGACGGGGAGTCCGTTGCGTCCGGGGCGTGACCTCATGCACGGACGACATGGGCGCCCCACGAGCACTCTGTTCGGCCCCAGTCCCCCCGTCCAGACACCGCCAGCCGAGCAACGCGGCGCCAGGCACTCCCGCCGAGGCAACATCATCGGCCGCCTGCGCCGCGCATACCGCGCGATCGAATTCCCCGTCGGCCAAGTCCACTACCGGACCTGCTCCGACTGCGCCCAGGGCGTCATCACCGCCCTCGTCATCGACGAGCATTTCGGCAGCACCGGGCTGGGCAACCGGGCGCCTTCACACCTGCGCTCCCGCCCCCCGGGCCCCGCCTGGCGCAGCACGCCGAGCATGCGCACCACACGTGATCTCTTGCGACGGATGAGCATTCCCACGATCAAAGCTGACACGTACTGTCCTCACGCACACCGACCACTGTCTGATCCGACGCTCGCAAGCGGCTGACAGACCAGACGGCGGGCTCACGGAAACGCTGGAGGGCATCAAGTCCGCCGTCGAGGCGGCCGAAACGGTAGCCAGCCCCCCGGCACGACCCGGTCGGGCATACGGTCGTGCTCGCGGCGCCCTTTGAAACGCCGGCGGCCGGTGAGGGCGGGAGGCCCGGGGCCAGCAGGCCGCCCGGATGCGGGCGGCCGGTCGGTGGGTGACGGTGGGAGCTCAGTCGTCGAGCCGAGGAGCGCCATGATCGTCAAGTTGCTGCACGACAAGGGTCTGCGGAGCGAGCACGCGAACACGATCGCCTGTCTGACCATCGGGTTGTCCGTCGCCTCGTGGGTGACGTCGATGAAGGTGGAGCCGGGGGGCATCGACCGGGCGGACCGGTGGGGCATCTTCATCGCCACGTGGCCGGCGACCTGGTTCGGCCTCGGGCAGGCTCTGGCCCGCTACGAAGACGATGACGCGCTGCACGGGGCCATGTGACCGCTGGCTGCCTCCAGCTTGAGCCGGCAGGGCCCGACCGTTCCCGAGGGTGCGGATCGGGTCGGGCCCTGGTCGGTGCGGCGGCCTCCGTCGCGACGCCAGGGTGCCTGCGTCAGGAGCCGAGGCAAGCGGCCTGAGGGTCAGACCTCGCCGCGCCAGGAGCGGACCACCCCCGCGTCGGCGGGGAGCACACGATCGAGGGTGCGGGGCGTTTGGCCAGTCACGGACCACCCCCGCGTCGGCGGGGAGCACATCGTCGCGCCAGACGGACCAGTCCAACCGATCGGACCACCCCCGCGTCGGCGGGGAGCACCAGGAGTCGAGAGCCGACCGGTACGGCGACGACGGACCACCCCCGCGTCGGCGGGGAGCACTCCTCCCCTGGCGGAGCCTGGGCGGGGGTGTGCGGACCACCCCCGCGTCGGCGGGGAGCACGACCCCCAGCTGTCTGTTCTGCGACTCGCCGCCGGACCACCCCCGCGTCGGCGGGGAGCACACAAGTCCTTCCGTCTTGAGGACGGTTACCACCGGACCACCCCCGCGTCGGCGGGGAGCACGCTGGCGCGCGAGATCCTGAACGCCGCTCAGTAGGACCACCCCCGCGTCGGCGGGGAGCACCATCGAGCTGGAGGTGGGCGCGTGAACGACGACGGACCACCCCCGCGTCGGCGGGGAGCACCCTGTTGAGCGACGTCGCGCAGGCCGACCCCGGCGGACCACCCCCGCGTCGGCGGGGAGCACCAGATCGCGGCCGACGGCCTCGCGAAGATGTACGGACCACCCCCGCGTCGGCGGGGAGCACTTCAGCTCGTCGATCCGCTCGTTCAGCGCGTCCGGACCACCCCCGCGTCGGCGGGGAGCACGTGCGTAGCACGAGTCCATCACCGTTGTCAAGCGGACCACCCCCGCGTCGGCGGGGAGCACTTGGCGGCGGTGACGTAGCGGGCCGTGTACTGCGGACCACCCCCGCGTCGGCGGGGAGCACTCCCCGCAGGGCTGCCAGGGTCGCGGCGCCCAGCGGACCACCCCCGCGTCGGCGGGGAGCACTTCGTCTGGTGGGGTGTGCGATCCCCAGGTTTCGGACCACCCCCGCGTCGGCGGGGAGCACTTCGTCTGGTGGGGTGTGCGATCCCCAGGTTTCGGACCACCCCCGCGTCGGCGGGGAGCACGACTCGATCATCCGGCCCTCACCCACATGCGTCGGACCACCCCCGCGTCGGCGGGGAGCACGACGGTACAGCGTCAGACCCAGCCGTCGCGGCTGGACCACCCCCGCGTCGGCGGGGAGCACTGGATCCGAACGTCCGCTTTGTCCTCATGGGTGGGACCACCCCCGCGTCGGCGGGGAGCACCTCGTTCGACGAACTGGCCGGCCTGGTCACTGCGGACCACCCCCGCGTCGGCGGGGAGCACTTGACGAAGGAGACCTGCGCCGTCTCCAGGTTCGGACCACCCCCGCGTCGGCGGGGAGCACGCGCGAGCACCTGGTGGCCGTTGCGGCGGGCGTGGACCACCCCCGCGTCGGCGGGGAGCACTGGTCCCTGACGGAACCTCACCCGGCGACCACCGGACCACCCCCGCGTCGGCGGGGAGCACCGTCGTCGCGGATCTAGCCGTCACTGTGACGGCGGACCACCCCCGCGTCGGCGGGGAGCACTCTTTCTGACCTGGCACTTTCTAGGGGGTTTGCAAATCCATTACTGTTTCCGGTTGGGGGACGCCAGTCATCCGGATGAGCGTGAGGCCGTCGAACTCCATCGGCAAGCGGCGTCGTGTGCCTGCGGTGCGAAGTGTGTACCCCTGTTCGTTGGTTGCTGGATGGATCAAGACAGCTTGACCATCGCCGACCGTCTCAGTCACGGACGTCCATAGTTCGTCGCGGACTCGTGCGGAGAGCGTTCCAACGAAGATTCCTGGCACGACTTCCATCAGCCAACGGCTGAGTGCACCCCTGAGGTGGTCGGGCACAGCGGTGGTGGCGATGACTGCCATGGAGGGCACCGCTAGCTTTCCTCCCTGCCGTAGTTGCGGCCGGCCGGTAGCGTGCCCGCTTTGGGATCCCAGAGGTGTACCAGCTTCACGGCGCGCGGCTCGCGATCTTCCTCGTCGTTATCGTGTCCGTCGGCTTGCGGGGCGAGTAGTGCCTGGATGTCCCGGACTATGCGTGGCAGCAGTTTGAGAAGGCGCAGGTCGTCGCGAAATTTGCGGCGTGCGTCCCGTTCCGGATCGGTGGAGTCGTGGAGGGAGAACGCGATCGGCAGTGTCGTGTCGGTTTTGTACAGGTCGGCGATGTCGTAGACGAATGAGTGTTGTTTGCCCGTGTGGACGAAACCGAGGGCGGGTGAGCAACCCAGGGCGAGAAGTGCCGCGTGCACGATGCCATACAGGCAGGTGTTGGCGGCGGACAGGGCCAGGTTTACCGGGTCCTGCTCCTGCCACTGCTTGGGGTCGTAGTTCCGGCGGAAGCGTCCGATGCCGTGTTGCTTGGTGAGCAGTTGGTAGAAGGCCCTCATCCGCTGGCCTTCCATGCCCCGGAGGGTGTCCAGGGTGGTTTCCGGTGGGACCTCGACGCCGAAGCGCATCTGGTACATGCGTTGGGCGACGGCGAGTCGTCGCTGGGGTTCCGCGTAGGCGTGGACCTGGTGCTCGAGCCAGGTGGTGGTGAGGGAGTCGGGTAGGACGGCGGCGTACGCGCGTACTCCGCCGGATCCTGTGACGACGACGCTGGTGCCGTGCCGGGCGAGGGTGCTCATGGCCCGTGTGGTGATGGAGACGCCTGGCCCGAGGAGCAGGCAGGACAGAGCGGCTGTGGGGATGTAGACGGTGTCGGTGCGCTGCTCATTGGCCCGGATCTGCGCGCAGACGCCGGTGTCGTCCTGCACGACGCGGACCATGTCGAGGTAGAGGAAGCTGAGCGAGTCGGCGATGCGCGGAAGCATGGCGAGTGTGGGGGCGGCCAGGCGGCGTCGTGCCTGACCGCCCCGAGGCTCCTGGTTATTCATGCGGTTGCGGGTGCCAGGGTCAGCAGTCCCGCGCCATAGGGTTTTCCTTTTCCGATGCCGCTGAGGAGGGCGTTGGTGAGGGCGTGTGGATCGGTGACGGTGGCGGTGCCGTCGTAGCGGATGAGGCTGTGGCGGAGGGGGGCTTCGTTGTCGTGTCGGCGGGCGGGTGCTGCCGGGGTGGGCAGCAAGGTGGTGAGCCGGAGCCCGGCGTTTTCGGCTCGCCGTGCCCACCACTGGTCGGCGTCGGCTCCCGTGAGGGGAATGATCTTGCCGCGTTGGTTCTTTTGCGTCAGGGGAAGACGTTCGCGTCGGCAGGGGTTGAGGGTGATCCGGTAGCGAACAGGGAGTTCGGGGCGCAGCGCGGCGAACATCGGGGAGAGATCTTTGATCTGCACGTGGCCGTAGGCGGGGGGTAGGGCCCGCTCGTCCAGGTCTGCTGTCGCCTGGAGGAAGACGGTGGTGGCTTCCGGTGTGCTCTCGACACGGAAGAGGAGGCCACTGCGCGAGCGCGGGCTGTCGCCGAGGTCGTCGGGGACCAGCCGCATCAGGGTGCGGTGCATCTGCGTCGCGTCGCGCAGGTCGCGTGCGACGGCGCGGCTTTGTGGGTTCAGGCGGATTCGGGCGAGCTTGGCGGTTGGCGTCATGCGGTGTACTCCGTGCTCTGCGGGCGCTCGGCGTCCGCGGCGGCGTAGTCGATCAGGCGGTCGTGCAGGGCGCGGTCGCCCCTGGGCAACAGGCCGGCGGGCAGCTGCTCCGTGGTCCGGTACAGGTGGCGTTTGCCGTGGCTTCGGCCGTGCTGGGCGAACGTGACGGGCCTGTCTTGGACGGTCAGGGGGGTCGCGGTCGTCGACTGCCCGGATGGTGGCCGTTCCCACAGGAAGTCCACGCTCGTGTCTGGTCGTGCGATGGGTGCTCTGGTGCGGCGGTCGTCGGTGTGGGGGCTGGTCAGGGGGACGGTGGTGAGGAGCTCGGCGACCGGGTCCTCGACGTCGGATCGCAACAGGAACGGCTCGTCGGGGGGACAGGAACGTCGGCCGAGGTAGGGCGCCCAATGGGGATGCGTCAACGCTGCGGCGAGTTCCGTGATCTGGTCGCCGGGGCCGGTGACCGCGACGACGAAGGCCGCGTCGGCCAGATATTGACGGCGGGTGACCACCGCAGCTCCTTTGTTCTTTCCGCCGCTGGTCGCGGCGGTCAGATGCGCGGGCTGTCCTCCCCCCACGGTGTGGTAGTCGATCAGGAGGGTCCCTGGCCGGTCGACGCGTACGGTGATCTCCAACGCTTCGTACCGTGCGAGGGAGGCTCCGCGGGCAAGGCCCTGGGCCGCGGCGAAGATTCCGATGAGGCCGGAGCGTGTGGGGAATCCGGCGGTGTCGCGGACGGCGGTGAACGCCGACCGTTCGCCCCAGGACTGCAGGGGGCCGGCCAGTCGCAGCAGCAGACCGGTCACTGACTGCCGTCCAGGTCGCCGGGGGTCGTCTCGGGCAGTGCCGCTTCGATGGCGGCGTCGATCAGTTCCGCGAAGGAGTCGTGGACGGAGCCGAGTTGCTCGTACGGCTCGGTGTTGGTTGTCGCGTGTCCGTGGAAGGCGCGGTGGCGGTTTCCGGTGAGGCGGTGCACCTGCCCGGCGTAGTGCGCGAGGGCCGCGCGCGAGGGTGCGGAGAATCCGCCGGCACGGTCCGCGTTCACGGGAGTCTCGAATGCCGCGGCCATAGAGAGCGGACGTTGGGAGCGGACCGCCAGGTAGGCGAGGTCGGGGATGGTGTGGGGGGCTGTGCTGTTCTTCTTGGCCTGGGGAAGCGACATGAGGAAGTGGTCCGCGAAACTGGCGAGGACCGTGCGGGCGGCCTTGGTGTCTCCTTCGAGGTTGGTCAGCAGGTCGGAGACGTTGACGGACGCGAAGCGGTAGAGAACGCCGGCACTGAACTCGGCGGTGTCGAGGTGACCGCTGCCGGTCTCCGACTCGCCCAGCCAGTCGTCGACGGCGGTGAAATAGTCACGCTGGGGTTCTGCGGCGTGCGTGGTGAAGGCGTGTGCGACCTGGGCCGCCCCGTCGACGTTGGCACCGGGAAGTTCAGCGAGCATGCGCCCCAGGAGACTGATGGAAGCGGTCCGGGACTTGAGAATGGTCTCGATGCGCTGTGCCGGCAACAACGCCCCGGGCTTGGCTTTGCCCAGCCCGGCTTCCAGTTCGGCCCGATGCTCGACACATACCGCGGTGAGTTCCTCGATTCCTGCTTCGGGCAGGAACAGGAGCACCGACGTGTGCCCCGCCTTCTCCGTGCCCAGGCCCTTCTTGCCGGCGCTCGCGGCGACCTGCGCGCCGGCGAACACGGCCAGGTCCTCGGGCCAGCCCGACCGGATCAGGTGTTCGCGCACCTTGACGGGGACCATGCGGGTCCGCTTGGCCTTCTCGCCGAGGTCGTCTTCCACTCCCTGACGGATCACGCGCTTCCACGACTGGCTGGAGACCCTGACCCGGTTCGCGTTGCCGTAGCGGACGGTCTTCGGCGAACCGAGATCGTCCCGGTTCAGATTGGCCGCGGGAACCGACTGGATGGCATTCAGGTCCATGAACAGGGAGTTCACTCGTTCTCCTCAGGGGTGACATCGTTGTGATCGTCGTCGCGGTCCGCGACGCTTTCGCCTCGGTCCAGACCGGATGCGGCAGAATCGGCCGACTGCTCGGCCATGCGGACGCGAAAAAAGTCCTCCAGCCATCGCGTCGCGACCCGGTCCTGGTGCCGATCCCACCAGGACAGATCTTCGAGAAGCACCGCCCAGTCCAAAGCCACTCCCCGGCCGTTGAGCTGCCGCATCAACGCCGGGAGCCGCATGTGCAGCGAGTCGCTGCCCACGCGCGCCATGTAGTGCAGCTCCGACTCCGCCGAGTCCGGCTTCATCAGCCCTTTGTTGACGGCCTCGGCCAGCGACGCCCCCAGGCTGACCCGCTCCCCCCACGCACGGTCCGCGTCCACGCCCTTCGCGAGGTCCGGCACCGCCTCGGATGCCACCGAACCCTCGACGGCGGACTCCGCGGCCCGCGCCAGTTTCCTCTGAACGGCCAAGTCCTCGGCCCGGGCGGCTTCCTCCTCACGGGCCGAACGCGACCGGGCCGCGATCAACGCGGCCACCGCGTAGTAGGGACGCCGGGCCGCCGGATGCCGTACACCCTGAGGTACCAGGCGCACCAGATGACGGTGCAGACGATGACAGCGCTCATAGGGCAAACCGAGCCCACTACGCAGATCCGCCTGCGCCCGTTTGTCCTGCGCGCACAAGCCGATCACCTCCACGACGAACCTCGACATCTGCGACTCGCGCCCGGCGACCCGATCAGGGACGGGCGAAGTTGCCTGCACAGGGATGGTCGTCATCACTCACTTCCCGCCTGAAATCGCTGAAACCTGCTGCGGAATGCCGCTCTGGCGCAGCAGCGAACGCAACACCCCGCGCGCCCTCACCCGGGCCCGAGCCACACGCACATCCGCGCTGCGCGCGCCGATCGCCGCGTCCAGAGCACCGAGCGCCACATCCACGAAAGAGATCCGCACCGAATCACCGAGCCCGGCGGGATCCAGAAGGGACCAGAAAACCCGCTCGGCAGCCGGCCAGTAATAAGCCATCGCCGGCTGCGCCCAGGGGCCGGGCTTCTTCGGATCGAGCCTCACCTTGGCCGCCGGGTCCAGCCCGGTATCGGTTGCGACCCTCCAGGCCAGTCGGGCGGCATAGTGCAGCCGGTCACCGGCCTGCTCGGCGAACTCCCGGCTCTGAGCGACCCGCAGTGCCATGGCAGGGCTGGGCCCGTCTTCCTGCCAGCCCAGGACAGGCGGAGTCGTCGCCTCGAACCAGGAACTGTCTTTCTGCTGGCCGTCCTGATCGAAACCGTACGCACGAACACGCAGACCGGCACGCAGTGACGACGGCAGATTCTCGAACACCGCCGGCCGCTGAGTCTGTTCGCGTCCCTTGAGGAGAAGAGCATCCAGGTCCCGCCACAAGGCCCGGCTGCCGTCCGCGGGCCGCGCGTACGGATCGCCGCCGGTCTTCGGTTTGTCGAGAATGACGTAGGGGTCCCGGGCAGGGACGGCAGGCTGATGCGTCGACCAGGTCAGGTAGGCGTCCACCACGGCTCGGCCGTCAGGAGACGGCACGAGCAGCGCCGCGTGACGGGCACGACCGGTCAACAACCGGCCTGGCCAGGTCGGCGGAGGGGGAGCCCCCAACGGATCCGGCAACGACGGGGCCTCCCATACGCACACGTCGTTCGGGTCCGGCTCCCCCACCGTGGGCTGCGGCACCGACAGGACCAGGCTCGTGAAGAGGGTCTCCCCCCATGGATGGTAGGACAGGGCCTTCCTCAGGGGCCCCGCGTCGCCGTTGCCGGCCTTGACCGTCGTGATCTTGCGCGGAGTGCACTGACCGGAAGGCCCGTAGTACAACTGCGCCATCAGGTGCCAGGCCGCCTCGGCAGCCGGCACGGGGAGCGGGGCGGTGTCGGTGAAATGCCCGAACAGAACGGCCCCGTTGACACCGGTCGGACGCCCCAGCACCAGCTTGTTGACCCCCGACGGGTTCGGCATGCCCTTACCGTCGACACACTCCATCCGCAGCCGGGGATCCTGCAGGAAGGGCCGCTCAGGATGGAAGAGGTCGAAACAGCCCTCGGGAACCCTGTCATCCAGGTATTCGTCCACCGCGTCCGCGTCGAAGGCCCCCCGCCGCAGAACACCGTTGCGTGCACGAATCCACTGAGGAGGCTCATCGGCCAGATCCTCATCGTCCAGGGCGACATCCCCATGAACGATCCGAGCGGTCATCGCGGCCAGCAGCCGCAGCAGCCCCGACGCCGCAGGAGGCACCGGAAGCTCCAGATCCTCAATCTCGTGCGCCCGACGGAACAGATCACGCAGACCCACCCTCGTCGAGGCACCCCCGGCTAACCGCACCGGGATCCACGGCTCGTCCCGCAGGTCGAACCCAACAGCCATGTTCACCGCCATCTCCGCCACCCGAATGAGCACAGAGCTCTCCCCAGAGGTAGCTACACGTACATGCGCAACTACTGCGCGCACAGTGAAGCAGGGAGCACTGACAACGCCCCCCGTGCCCGCCGCGCGCGCCCAGTAGAGCAAGACGAACCGCCGCTTGTCCGCCGATGTGCCGAATCCACCAGCCGCGACAACGCGATGGAGTGAAGTAGAAGGCCCGATGCGTTTCAACATGACCCGACGTGTGAAAACGTCGTACGCCCCGACCTCACCTCTCGCGTACTCAAGCCTCGAAACGGCAGCACCGGAAGAATGGTCTCCCCGCCGACGTGGGGGTGTTCCGTAGAAGGCCCGATGCGCGCGCCTGGGGAACCCGACCAGAACTCCCCGCCGACGTGGGGTACATCGTGCTTGGTCTGCGACGGACTACGTCCGTCGCAGACCAAGCCCCTCGTCCAACCAGATGTGCCGACTACCGACGGCGACCGGCACCGGCCGCCCGTCACGAAGTTGCTGACGGAGCAGCACGAGGTCGCCCAGCATCGGATGCTCGACCCACCCGGCCGGCGGCTCCAGACTGGGCCCGTCCGCGTCGCGAAACCACTCCGAGTTGACCGCGAGGGTGCGGCTCATCACCAACCGCACGTCAGCCACCGAGACGGACCTGTTCATCTCCGCCGATGGCAACGGGACCTCACCGGCCACATCCAGGGACTCCCGACCGTCACCGTGGACGTAGACGCACAACAACCGCACCGAATCGGCTCCCAGCCGCGTCGCCGTCTGCCATTCATCCTCCGTCCCCGGCGTACGGTGCAACTCGTCAAGCCCGACAACCGAGCGCGCCCGAGGAATCACCACCATGTCCCCGGCCCCACGCTGCGCGGCCTCCTTACCCGCGTACGCCGTCCACGCCGCCGAGGCCTGCGGATCATCAAAGTCGTACCGTCCGGAACCAGTGCCGTGCACCCGCTCCACCAACTCCTGCACGTCGTCCGGCACAGACACAGACTTCGCCCCAAGCCCGACCAAGGCTTGCGACGTCTCACGCAGAACCGCCTCGTGGTAGATCTCGCCCCACTGCCGTGGCACTCCCCCGCCCCCGATCACCGGGTCGAGCACCACCAGCCGCGGCCCGCTCAGCGACGCCCACACCGGACGCCCGCCACCATCCGGCCGCCCACGCTCGGCCCACCAGGTCTCATGCCGCCAACAGCGCCCGGCGCGCTGCAGCAACAACGCCATCGGGGCAAGGTCGCTGATCACCACATCCGCATCGAGATCGAGAGACTGTTCGACCACCTGCGTGGCCACAATCACCCGTCGCAGCGGGCGCGGCCCCCGCCGCCCCATCCCCTCGGTGACCCGCCGAGTCCGCGCCTCACGAACCTCCGCCGGGAAACGCGCGTGCAAGAGCTCGACCGTCCCCGCCTCCAGCTCACCAGCCCACCGCTCACACAAATAGGTGTACGTGTCCTGCGCCTCGCCGACGGTATTGCACACCACCAGCGCACACCCCGCTCCCTCCTCCAACAAGGGACCCAGAATCCGACCCACGGCAGCCAGACGACCAGACGGACCCTCCGGCCGACCCCCGTCGACGGCTTCCACCTGGACCGTCAAAGTCATACGGCGCTGCCGCGCCTGCCCCTCCCGATCCGCCTCGCTGATCTGCACGCACTGACCATCGGCCCCATCGACATAGAGCCAGCCCGGATACGGCACCGGAAACGACCGTGCCCGCAAACTCTTCGACGAATGGCCGGCACCCTGCAGATACTGCTTGATCAACTGATCACTGACCGACTGGGGCAAAGTCGCCGACAACAGGACCACAGGCACCCCATAAGCGCCCAACCAATTCAACAAACGCCCCAACAACACCTGCATGTACGGGTCATAGGCGTGAGCCTCGTCCACGACGAACGTCTTCCCCGACAATCCCAACAGGCGCAGCATGTTGTGCCGCACCGGCAACACAGCCATCAGCGCCTGATCAATCGTCCCCACCGCGTACTGCGCCAGCAACGCACGCTTCGCACCCCGCAACCACCGTGCCGGCCGCAATGCCGCCGACCGCCGAGCCCGCTCGTCGTCCAGTTCCTCATCACCATCACACACGAGCACCTGGTCGCCCTCGGCGAGACCCTCATCGGCGTACCCACCGCTCAGCCAAGCCATGCTGTGCGCCAACACCAAGCCCGAGCCTGCCGCCTCCTGCCGGACGAGAGCATCCGCGACTCGCCCGTGCATCTGATCACTCGTCGCCATCGTCGGCAGCAGGAACGAGAACCCCCGTGTACCGAACTGCGAGGAGAACACCCGCTCGGCTTCGAGCGCGGCCTCGCTCTTGCCGTCCCCCGGAGCGGCCGTGACTACGAGAATCCCAGCCCTCCCCACCTTCCGCGAAAACTGCTTGAGAGCGACAGGCAAGTCACAGGCCAACGAACGCTGCAACTCATTCGGCACCCCATTGATGCCATACGCCTCCGCGAACGGCTTACGAGTCAACTCGACAGGCAGCAATCCCGCCTCCCTCACCAGCCGCACAGCATCCGCGCAAGAGCGCGCGAAATGCTCCGCCAAGCTGGATCGCGGTAAACCGCACCGCTCCCGAACGTAGCTCTCCTGACTCACCAGCCAGTCAGCCAAAACCACCACCCCGGTCACCAAAACGGCCGCCGGTGCCCCAAATTCGCTCGGCATCGCCGGTTTCCCCAGTACCGAATGAACCACACGAGCGTGAGCAGACCGCTGGTCCGCCCACCCCGCACCCCCCAGAAGAGACTGATACGCGGGACCACTGAACAACGCCTCATATCGATGAAAACGCCCATGATGCCCACCAACCACCTCGGCGATCCGCGCGATGGGCCCACCCTCGTCGAGATCGGCCCCCTCATCGAAGCCCAAGGCCCCAAGCACCGCGGCCACAGCCCGCATCCCAGCCACGTCATGACGGACACGCGCATCCGCCATCAGCCCCACATCGCCCAGCAGACTTGCGCTCAAAGCCTCCGCGCCGGAGCGATTACAGAACTGAAAACCGGAGATCTTGCCCACATCATGCAAACCGGCACAAAGGCCGACCAGCGCACGCGCCTCCTCCGGCCGATCCACGCACCCGAAACCAGACGAGATGACAGCTCGCTGGCCTTCAGCCAGGTACGCATCCCACAGAAACATCGCCATCGCCGCCGCATCCAACAGATGCCGCACCAGCGGATACCGAACACCGTCGAGCCCACGGGCCTTCGCCCACAGACTCTCATCCGGCTCAAAACCCTGGACGTCCAACGCCGCTCCTCCACCCGGAGAGAAACCAGCACTCAACCACAGACGACCGACAACCACCGCAACGTCAACTCGGCGCCAGCGCCGTACACTTCGGCCATGACCACGACTCTGGCCGCCCGAACAATGTTAAAGAAACTGCAAAGGCCCTGAGAAGTGGCAGGTGGCGAAGGGTTCTCCCCGCCGACGCGGGGGTGGTCCGAAGTCGTGGAAGCTCGCGGCGAAGGTGGGCGCGTTCTCCCCGCCGACGCGGGGGTGGTCCGCTCTCCGGCAGCCGGCACCGGATCGTGTTCCGTTCTCCCCGCCGACGCGGGGGTGGTCCGTATTCGAGGCCGTCTGCACGAAGCTCGTCGGAGTTCTCCCCGCCGACGCGGGGGTGGTCCGATCTGCGCCGGGTCGGAGGTGGATCTGTTGCCGTTCTCCCCGCCGACGCGGGGGTGGTCCGGCTGTCGCGGTCCATGGCGCCTCCCTAGGTCCGTTCTCCCCGCCGACGCGGGGGTGGTCCGCCGGTCGGGATGCGGTCCTCGTTGGTGGGCGGGTTCTCCCCGCCGACGCGGGGGTGGTCCGTCTCCCCGAGGTTGGTCATCGTGGGCCGGCCAGTTCTCCCCGCCGACGCGGGGGTGGTCCGTACGCGGGTCTCGGCTTCAATCCTGAGGCGGCGTTCTCCCCGCCGACGCGGGGGTGGTCCGTCCGCTGAGGGCGCGGGGCTGCACCGGGGCACGTTCTCCCCGCCGACGCGGGGGTGGTCCGTAGGGACTCGCGGGGTTCCGGCCGGAGTATTTGTTCTCCCCGCCGACGCGGGGGTGGTCCGCAGCTGTGCGAGCAGACCGTGACCCGGGCCGAGTTCTCCCCGCCGACGCGGGGGTGGTCCGCAGAGACGGCCCGGAAATCGGATCAGGTGGAAGTTCTCCCCGCCGACGCGGGGGTGGTCCGACGGCCTGCTCGTCGGCGTCGAGTCGCGGTGGGTTCTCCCCGCCGACGCGGGGGTGGTCCGAAAATGGGGACGCGCTCCACGTTCCTGCTGACGTTCTCCCCGCCGACGCGGGGGTGGTCCGCGGTTCGCACCGGCCGAAGCCACGGAGAAGAAGTTCTCCCCGCCGACGCGGGGGTGGTCCGTCCAGGTGCGAGTCCGTCATCTGGATGGTGGCGTTCTCCCCGCCGACGCGGGGGTGGTCCTCCACCAGCTTGGGGCCCTGAGAGCCGGGTCGGAGTTCTCCCCGCCGACGCGGGGGTGGTCCGTACCAGGTCGCCCCTGGTGATGGTGCGCACACGTTCTCCCCGCCGACGCGGGGGTGGTCCGTTGCAACTAGTCGAGGGCGTCGGACTCCTGACGTTCTCCCCGCCTACGCGGGGGTGGTCCGTTTGGTGGCGTCGGGATTGGTGTGTTTCCCCGTTCTCCCCGCCGACGCGGGGGTGGTCCGTTGACCGGTTGGCCGGGCGGGGTTGCGTGGGCGTTCTCCCCGCCGACGCGGGGGTGGTCCGCGAGGCCGCCCTCGGTGACGTTCATCGGCGTGGTTCTCCCCGCCGACGCGGGGGTGGTCCGAACTTCGCCGTCGAGGACGTCATCCACATCCAGTTCTCCCCGCCGACGCGGGGGTGGTCCGACCTCGTCGGAGATGACGTTGCCCGAGTTCTCGTTCTCCCCGCCGACGCGGGGGTGGTCCGCTCCGTCGGGCGCGTGACACCCAGGGCCGCAAGTTCTCCCCGCCGACGCGGGGGTGGTCCGGAGGTCGTCCAGGTGCACGCCCTGGTGTCCGGGTTCTCCCCGCCGACGCGGGGGTGGTCCGAACCTGTCCGTCCAACTCGACTGCCACGTCATCGTTCTCCCCGCCGACGCGGGGGTGGTCCGCTGAGCCTTCGTTTCCCGTCCGCGACCGACACGTTCTCCCCGCCGACGCGGGGGTGGTCCGCCGCCGACGTCGACGACCGCGGCCCGGGGCACGTTCTCCCCGCCGACGCGGGGGTGGTCCGTGGTCGACGCTGAGGGCCGCCGTGATCAGCGCGTTCTCCCCGCCGACGCGGGGGTGGTCCGGACGACGGCGGCGGTGTCGCGGTTTCCACGGTGTTCTCCCCGACGCGGGGGTGGTCCGACGGGCCAGGGCAGGTCGGTGTCGAACCGCTTGTTCTCCCCGCCGACGCGGGGGTGGTCCGTCGTGCTGCTCGTTCGTACGGCGGAGGTCGTCGTTCTCCCCGCCGACGCGGGGGTGGTCCGTCGGCGATCGGCTCGGCCCTGCCCTGGCCTGGCCCCAGTTCTCCCCGCCGACGCGGGGGTGATTCGTCGGTCTGGCGGCGACTGGTGTAGGTCGTGAAGTGCTCCCCTCCGACGTGCACGAAGAACGGATCATCGGCCGACAAACCTCTTCGCGTGCGTGACATGGTGAAGGTGAGGTTTCACCGGCGTGCCCGGGCCTTGGTCAGACGCCTCCTGACAGCGAGGCACGGACGGTGACGTCCAGACAGCCGCGAAACCTCGAACGCCTCAGAGGAGTACCCTCCAGGCCGGCGGGCCGACCGGAGCCGCGCACCACGCGGCTCCGGTCGGCTGTTCTGGGCCTATGCGCTGGTCAGGATCTTCCGTACGGCGTCGGTGACGCCCGGCAGGTCGCCGGTGAGGGCGGCCCATCGGTGCAGGTCGTGTTCGGTGAGGAGGACCGGGCCGGTTTCGGTGACGGTGACGGCGAAGTTGAACTGGCGGGTGGTGGTGCCGCGGCTGTTCTCGTAGTCGAAGTGGCCGAGGTAGCGGTCCACTGAGGAGACGGTCAGGCCGGTCTCCTCTCGTGTCTCGCGGCTGGCTGCGTCCAGGATGGTCTCGCCCGGGTCGACCTTCCCCGAGGGGATTTCCCACAGGCCGCCCATGTAGTCGTCCGCCTTGCGCCGGAGCAAAAGGACGCGGCCGGTGTCGGTGACCACGGCGGCGGCCACGAGGCTGGTGATGCCCTCGGCTTCGGCCTCCTTGGCCAGAGACAGGGCGAGATCGGAGGTCACGGTCACAGCAGCTCCTTGTGGTGTTCGCTGACCTTCCTGGCCGCGCTGACGTACTGCTCGGCCAGTTCCAGATCCCGTTCACGGTGCCAGACCGGCAGCTTGATCGTGTGCGTGTGCGCCTTCTCGGCGATGGGGAAGTCGCCGGGCCGGTAGCGGTTGTGGGTGTTCGGGTAGTTGGGGAACAACTGTGGGGGGTGCTGGTAGAGCGGGAGCTGGTTGAGGGGGCGGGTGGAGCCGGGCAGGTCGAACTCGGTTGCCCCCTCCGCGGCGAGGGCCTGATGGAAGCGGTCGATGCGCAGACCGCCGAGTTGGTCGGGCCGGTAGGTGGCCGTCAACGCGTACCAGGGTGACCTCCAGTCCGGGTATCCGGCAGAGTTCGCGTGTCAGGTAGCCGGCGATCTCCTCGCGGCCGAGAAGGTAGGCGTCCAGGTGGGCGAGCTGGTCGTGGGCGAGGGCGGCGGCCAGGGGGTGGATGCGGAACTTGAGACCGGCCCCGGTGACCGCGTACCGGGCGAGTGGATGGCCTTCCGGGATTTCGTTCCTGGCCCGCTTGTTGTAGTGCGCGAAGGTCAGGATCCGGTAGTGGGTGCAACGGCTACCCTGTCGCGGTGACGACCTCGCGAATACTGTCGATCGCTCTCCAGGACACCGGCCAGCCCCCGCTGCGTCCACTGCCAATCGAAGCAGCCGAACTGCTTCACGACCTTGACGCTCCACCACGCCTGGTCGCGCATTTGCGAGCAGTTCACGACGTTGCAGGGCAACTCCTCGAATGGATCGCTGCACGTGACCTAGATCTGGGCATCAACCCGCAGGCCGTTCTCTTCGGAGCCGCCACCCACGACATCGGCAAGGTGCTGCACCCCGCCGAGTTGTCCGCTCCCGGCGCACAGCACGAAGAAGCAGGCCGTGAGCTGCTTATAACCCGAGGCATCGATTCCGTCATGGCTCGCTTCGCCGGAACACACGCCGCCTGGACCGCCGATGAGGCCGGGATGGAAGATCTCCTGGTCAGCCTGGCCGACAAGATCTGGAAGAACAAGCGGGTCCCCGAACTCGAAGATCTCGTCATCGCCAGACTCGCGGAGGCGAGCGGAAGGTCGGTCTGGGAGGAGTTTCTCGACCTGGACAGCGTGCTCGCTCGCATCGGTGACCAGGCCGATGAACGCCTCGCCTTCCAGATGTCCTACCCCACAGCCGGAACGGCCAGCGACTGCCTACAGTAGTTGTCGGTTCGAGTCCGACCTGGCATGCAGCTCGCAGGCCTGCCGGTAAGCGACCCACCCGGTCTCGGCCCGGTGGGCGCTCGGTCGCATCTGGTCCGTGCATGAGCGGATGGCCGGGACGGGGCGTCATCCAGAGCTACGAGACGGGACGGGCTGGGCCGGTACTGACGGTGTCTCCAGCACAGCTTCGATGGCCTCTACGGCATCCGCGAGGCGGCGGTAGATCCGCGTCGGGAGTCCTGTCCGCTTCAGCCCGTGCTGGAGCGGATCGCGCATGTGCTTCTCGCAGACGACGAAGTCCGCGTACCCGGCGGCACAGGACAGATAGACCATGTCCGTCAGATCGTTCGGGCGCCACGTCGTGCCCTTGTTAAGGTGCCGGTTGTGCAGTACTTCCCGGAAGAGCCCGATAGCCGGAGCCCCGCCGACTGCTCGGACCAGCCCCTTGAAGCCCCATTCTCGGAACAGCTCCTCCGGAACATCTGCCGCAGCAGCCTCCTCGGCCAGCTCCTTTTGTAGATCGTTCAGAAGGTGGATATCGATGGCCCTGCGCTTCTGCTGAGAATCCTGATCCAGCCCGTCCAGCCAGTCACTGAACCGCTGGCTCGGCGCCGTCCATCCGGTGTCCGGCCCTGGCTCCACCTGCTGGGTATCGAGCATCGAGTCGATGGACACGCAGGCAGCGAGCAGCGCCTCGTATTGGAAACTGAGGCCACTCTGGAACGTTGGCGGTCGAGCAGGAACAGTCCTCCGGATGGGAGAGAATAGGGCATTCGGGTCGAGGGTGATGACCGGGGCGGAGCGCAAGCTGCCGGCGCGCTTCATGCGGTGGTAGAAGGCATCGGAAGCTCGTTCCGTCGGACCTGCAATGGATCGCGCATCTGCCAGCCACGGCTGTACTGCAAGATCGTTAGCCCCAGGGCGTATCGCTTCTCCGTACTGAAACGCTTGCTTGTCTCGTAGTAGTGGCCGGCAGAAGCGGGGAGGACGATGCGCTGTTGGTCCACCCATTCTTTGAGCTTCCGGGCGGCGGTCCGATCCGCCTCGCTGCTCTTTTCAGTACCTCGGTCGGCATTGCTCAGTAGGCTCCACTGATTCTGGTCGAGGTACACGACGAGTCGCTCTCGGAGATGGTCCCCAGCTCCTTCCAGCGGCAACTCGAAAAGGACCTGGTCTCCTGTCAGCGTGGTGGCGAGGAGCGTTCCGTATGCCGGGGTGAAGTCCAGCCTGGCCACGACGCTCGTGTCTTCGAACATGGAGGTGTCTAGCGGAAACCGCGCCTCCATCCCGTCAGAGCGGGCGAAGATCGTGCAGGACGCTGCGCGATCCATGGTGATCAGCGTGATGGTCAGATTGCTCTCGTTTGCCACGAGGACAATCCTGCGCGGTTTTCCTCAGGGTGTGACCTGGTTTGTTTCCGAAGCCTTCGCCGAGCGGACACGCGGCACGAGCTGGGCTGCCGCTCCGGTGGCTGCCTGGTCCACCAACGAGGGCACTGGGGGTGCAAGTTGGGTTTGCAGGGAGGCCGCTTCGGCGATGAGATGCGTCGAGCACCGAGGGCTGCGAGTGTTCGACGATGAGGGCGGCGGCCGGGGCGCTCCGCGATCGTGTGCCGGGCGACCAGTAAACGGCCCCACGCCAACTCGACGCCCCGTAAACTCCGGCCATCAGTGACCGAGCGATGGTAAATGAATTGCAAAGGCCCTGAGGGAGTGCAGGTCACGAAGAGTGCTCCCCGCCGACGCGGGGGTGATCCGTACGCGGCGCCGGTGACCGCCCGCGCGCTGGTGTGCTCCCCGCCGACGCGGGGGTGATCCGCCGCGGTGCCGGTGTCGCGGCCGGAGGGCTGGGTGCTCCCCGCCGACGCGGGGGTGATCCGACACAGCCGACGAGCCATGACCCGGTGACCGTGTGCTCCCCGCCGACGCGGGGGTGGTCCGGTATTCAGGGCCACGACCGCATTGAATCCGGTGTGCTCCCCGCCGACGCGGGGGTGGTCCGAGTGGATCGACCCCCAGCAGGAACATGTTGTCGTGCTCCCCGCCGACGCGGGGGTGGTCCGAACGACATCCGTCGCAGTGGCTCCACCCTTCGGTGCTCCCCGCCGACGCGGGGGTGATCCGCGCGGGGACACCGGCCCGGACGACGCGCCGTTGTGCTCCCCGCCGACGCGGGGCGATCGAGCAGCCGAGGGGAGCCGGGCGCCGGTTTTCCCCGCCGCCGCGGGGGTGGTCCGTTGGTCATCCCCTCGTTCCTGGGGGCCGGTGCGTCTTCCCCGCCGACGCGGGGGTGATCCGGCCGGGTTTCTGGCGGAGCTGGACGGGACGGAGTGCTCCCCGCCGACGCGGGGGTGATCCGCATCCCGGCCACCGACCTGCGTCGGGCGGCGTGTGCTCCCCGCCGACGCGGGGGTGATCCGGAGAACGGCGTCTCGATGTGAGTTGTGGTGCCGCGCTCCCCGCCGACGCGGGGGTGGTCCGGTGTGGCGGGTGCTCCGGCCATCTTGGGTGTGGCGGAGAAGACCGAGGAGTGCTCCCTGCCGACGCGGGGGTGGTCCGACCTCCAGGTACTGACCGGCGACGGTGCAGACCTGGTCCCCGCCGACGCGGGGGTGGTCCGTTCCTGTGACGATTCAGAAAAGCGTGCCGCTCACGTGCTCCCCGCGGACGCGGGGGTGATCCGGTCGTGCCGGTGACGTCGCCGAGCTCCAGTGGGTGATGCCCGCCGACGCGGGGGGTGATCCGCGATTTGCGTCAGTGGGCGACAGCCCGAAAAGCAGAGGTCTGGCCAGCTCTGGAGGCGCTGCTGTCGTCGCTGATCTGTGGCCTCTGAGCTTGCAGCTCGCAGCCGGAGCGGCTGCGAGCTGTGGTTTCAGCTTCGCTGATTGGGTTGCGTGAGTCCGGCGGGGTCGATCTCGAAGGTGAACGGCGCTTCGACACGGGTTGTGGTGCCGGGGAGGGCGATTGTCTTCTCGACGTACCGGCCGTCGGTGAGTTCGCTGACGATCAGGCGCGGGGCCGGGTCGAATTCGAGGCGCCAGTAGTGCTCGATGCCCGCTTCGGCGTAGAGCATGGGCTTGAACTTGCGGTCCATGGTCTTGTTGCCGGGCGAGACCAGCTCGACGATCAGCTGTACCGCTTCGGCGTCGATGCTGACGCCGTTCTCGGCGGTCGCGCCGGCGTCTGCGACGACGATGTCGGGCACGACCAGTCCGGACGGCAGGATCACGTTGATTGCCTCCAGGACCTCCACCGTGGCGCCGGCGGCTTGGGCCGCCGCGTCGAGCGCGACGTGGAGACGGTAGCTGGCCCGCTGGTGACGCAGGCCGGGTGCGGGGGACATCACGAGCGACTCACCAACGAGTTCGTAGCGGTGCGAACGGTCTTCGGCCAGGGCCAGGACCGCGTCGACGGTCCAGGGCCCGTGATGCTGGGCAAAGCTGGCAATGCTCATGTCCCCTTCACCTCCTCATCGCCTCCCACCAGTGTGACCCACGACTGAGACGATCGTCCCTCACCGACCGGGACCGGGGCGCCGACTGCGGATCCACTCGTCGTCGCCAGTCGCAGACCACCGACCGCATTGCTACCGCAGCCAGCCAGCAGCAGCTGGCGCCGTTCGTCCGTACGGGCTTCCCGCCTCTACTTTGTGCCCGCAGCACGGGCACCCGGTAATGGTCGACCGAATACCCAGTCCCACGCCAACCAGGCACGTACACTCCGGCCATGACCAAAGCCCTGACTGCCCAAACAGTGGTAAACAAACTGCAAAGCCCCTGAGAAAGGGCTGGTCGCGAAGGGTGCTCCCCGCCGACGCGGGGGTGGTCCGTCTTGGGAGCCTGATCCTCTTCGGGGGTGAATGTGCTCCCCGCCGACGCGGGGGTGGTCCGGTCCGGTGATGCCGCCCGTCGCGGCCGTGCCCGTGCTCCCCGCCGACGCGGGGGTGGTCCGTGCGACGACGGGATGCGGCTCGACACGGGCGAGTGCTCCCCGCCGACGCGGGGGTGGTCCGCTGGTTACATTCTTCGAGGAACACGTAGAGCGGTGCTCCCCGCCGACGCGGGGGTGGTCCGGCCATGACGGTAAATCAGTTGCCGTGTGCTCTGTGCTCCCCGCCGACGCGGGGGTGGTCCGGAGGGGCTGGAGTCCCAGCACTACGAGGGCAAGTGCTCCCCGCCGACGCGGGGGTGGTCCGTCGATCCGAGGCTGTCGCCGGTCGGCACGCGAGTGCTCCCCGCCGACGCGGGGGTGGTCCGCGCGCGGGCAGCCCAGATGAGGAGCTGCCCGGGTGCTCCCCGCCGACGCGGGGGTGGTCCGTTGGCGACGGTCGGCGTCCACGTACTGGTGGAGTGCTCCCCGCCGACGCGGGGGTGGTCCGTCGAATTGGTCGCGCTCTGCCTCTATGCATTCGTGCTCCCCGCCGACGCGGGGGTGGTCCGATCTGCCGCTTCGCCCGCCACGCCAACAACGGGTGCTCCCCGCCGACGCGGGGGTGGTCCGCAGACCGTCCAGCCGCAGGCCAGGCGGGACGCGTGCTCCCCGCCGACGCGGGGGTGGTCCGATTGGGTCAAGCGGGTTGACCCCTCGTCACATGTGCTCCCCGCCGACGCGGGGGTGGTCCGGAGGACGCGTGAGCACCGCACAGACGCGCCTCGTGCTCCCCGCCGACGCGGGGGTGGTCCGCGGCCTGTAGAGGACCGCCAGGGACCGGTCCGGTGCTCCCCGCCGACGCGGGGGTGGTCCGACCGCGTGATCCCGCCGTTCCTCGCCGGCATCGTGCTCCCCGCCGACGCGGGGGTGGTCCGCCGTGCTTCCGCGTCCCGTGCCCCGACCCGGTGTGCTCCCCGCCGACGCGGGGGTGGTCCGGCCGTCACCGACGCGCCCGAGGAACAGGTCAAGTGCTCCCCGCCGACGCGGGGGTGGTCCGGACAGGTGCGGGTTGGGTCGGCGCCTGATGTGGTGCTCCCCGCCGACGCGGGGGTGGTCCGCGGCCTGTAGAGGACCGCCAGGGACCGGTCCGGTGCTCCCCGCCGACGCGGGGGTGGTCCGACCGCGTGATCCCGCCGTTCCTCGCCGGCATCGTGCTCCCCGCCGACGCGGGGGTGGTCCGGACAGGTGCGGGTTGGGTCGGCGCCTGATGTGGTGCTCCCCGCCGACGCGGGGGTGGTCCGCCTTGCCGTCGGGCCGCTTGTCGACGTGGATCCGTGCTCCCCGCCGACGCGGGGGTGGTCCGGCCTGGCCCGCATCCTCGCCGAGGAGGAGGGCGTGCTCCCCGCCGACGCGGGGGTGATCCGGCGCTTCTGGAGCGTGTTGGCCTCCTCCATGAGTGCTCACCGCCGACGCGGGGGTGATCCGCGCGAGAGGTAGTCCCAGGCGTGCGGCATCTTGTGCTCCCCGCCGCCGCGGGGGTGAACCGACGGGTGAAAGGGGCGCCGTGAAACCCCGCATGCGGTCGAGGCCGTGGCGCCCCCCGATCTAGGCGCCGTGGCAAAGCTCCTCCCGGGCCGTACCCGGGCATCCGGAGGGATTCAGTCGCAGCGATGCCATGCCTCCCCGGCCCATCACGCAACCTCCCCGGCGAACTCCCGGGAGCGGTGGGTGAGGCACACACTGCGGGTCGGCAGGGCCCTGCGGGTGCAGGGCGTCTCACCGTCGCGGCCGGAGCAGGTTCCCGGCACCGACGGTGCAGCGGAAGCCGCGGGCTCGACGGCGGCCCCGGCGTCTGCCTCCTCGCGGCAGAGCTTGCACCGACCGGTGTCGACGGCCCGGCCGGTCAGGAAGATCACGCACCCACAGCCGCCACACGTAGCCCGCTGAGGGCCTTCAGGGTCCCGGGGCGCCGGAACCCGCGCCGGGAGCCGGATGGCGGCCTCCAGCCCGCAGTCGGCGCAGTGTCCGGACGGGCCGGGACGAGTGCCGTGCTGGGGGCACAGGCCCTGCTCCAGGCGCTGTTCGCGCCGGCGGGCGGCGAACCGGTCCTGGACGGTCTCGGCGCACAGCTCGCAGGCCGTACCGGTCCGCCAGATGATCCCGGCCTCGCAGTCCTGGTGACCACAGCCCCACCGGGGCAGGGCAACCCCAAGCAGCCACTGGCCCGGATCGCGGATGTCGGCCAGCGCCACCGTGGCCAGACGGGCAGTCAGCCGGTGCCGGAGCCGATCCGCAGCCGTGCCCTCGCGGAGCTGACGGCCTACCTCACGGACAATCTTTCGTGCGACGAACGCGCTGGTGACCTGCTCCAGCAGCACGTGGACCGGTTCCAGAACGGCGTAGATCTCCGGGCTCATGGTCAGCCGCGGTCCGGTGTACGACGATCGGGCCGGCCCCCTACCCTTGCTGCTGCGCTTTTCGCCGTTCGGCTTCGAGGAGGGCTGGCTGATCTCACCCGCGCGCAGCGCGACACCACCCTCGCCTTCCGAACGCGCCTCCGGGGCAGCCTGGTTTTCCACAGCCTCAGCAGCCTCAACTACCTGTACCTCGCCTACGGCGGGTGAGATGAGTGCGCGCTCGTCATCAGGTGAGTCAGTCCTAGGTGATTCCTTATTCGCGAGGGATCCCTTATCAAACGACAGACCCGATCCCTCACCAACCAGCGAACTATCCGCTCCCTCCACGGCTCCGCCGCCAGGCTCCTGCGGGCACTCCTGGACCGTCTCCGGCTCCGAATCCGCGACCGGCTCACAGCGAGGCAACGGGGCCGTAGGGGCGATGTCGTGGGCGATGAACCGGTGGCGGCCCTGTGCGCCCGCGCGCCTCTGGACCGTCACCCACCTCGCCGCCTCCAGGCCGTCGATGACCTCACCGGCCGCCGCCGCCGAGATGGGCCGGCCAACCTTCCTCCCCGAGTGGTGGCGCAGGTAGCCCGCCAGCTCCCCCTCGGTCAGCGCGATGCCCGTCTGCTCCGCGAACGCGATCACCGCGTACGCGCGCAGCTGCCGAGGCGTGAGGTCCTCCGATGCCGCCACCGGCAGCCACACGAATCCCTCCGTCCGCGTCATCGGCCGCACCGACCGCAGCGCGGACTCACCCTTGCCACCCGACAGGGTCCGCCGCTTCGACCACAGCTCCACAACTCCGTCCGGCCCCCGGCGGGACAGCTGTGTCATCCCCCGCTCCACCGACGACACCGACAGCCCCAGATACGAGGCGATCGTCGACGACCGCGCCGTGCAGCCCTCCGGACGCGCCGCGAGCGCCTTCACCTTCACATACACCGACAGCGCGACGTCCGCATAGAACGGCGACGACACCAGCCGCATCGGCACCCGCACCCGCTGCCGACGCACCGTCTGGGCGTTGGAAGCGACAGGCGACACGGACGAGCGCTGAGCGGGGACCAGGGCGGCGGTCGGGGCCGCCACGCCGCTCACCGGCCCACCGCCCCGACAAGAGCGGTGAACACCACAGAAGCCGAACTGTCGAACACCGTCTGAGTAGCCGTCGGGCCTGACACGCCAAAGCGGACACCCCCGGTTTCAGCTGTTTCGTGATCCACCCGCCGACCCTGCAACAGGCGGCCTGTGGACAGAGCCCGCTCAGCGCGGATCACCCCCTGCGCTCCCGCACGGCGGACAGAAATCTTGGAACCCGTCCCGCCACACGGGAAGCCGCCCTCGCGGACGTCACCGCCGACGCAGTTGTGGACGCCCTCCGCGAGCGGGTGCACGAGCTGGACGGTCGCCGCCGCGACCGAGCCCGGCGAGACCGCTCCGAAACTGTTGCTCTTGCAGCTTCCTACCGGAAATCCAACTTCCGGTACGAAGCGGGAAAAGAGGCATGAACCGTACGCCGATCCCGTCACACGGGACGACCGCCGCGCCTGAACCGGGGTGAAACGGACAAGGTCAAGCTGACAGGGGACACCACTCTCGTGCACTATGAGAAACGACCTGCTCTCCATATAGCTGGACCGACCCGAGCCCTCTGGGCAGGACCTCGGCCAGATGTGCGGATGTGTCGGGTAAGCCCCCCTTCGTGAGAAGCGGGGCAGACACCGATCGGGCGGGGGGAGATTTCTCCTCCCCTCCCGGTACTGCTGAACCGCAACGCCCCTGTGGTGGGGGCCTGCGGGTGACGCAACTGCTAGCTACAGCTGTGGTGGCCGTGGTTAGTGGCCTGGTGTGCAGTGGCCCTGGTTAGGGGCCGGAGAAAACGAGCGGCTCGGTGAGCCGCAGCTCAGGACCAGCGGCAAACTGGGACCTGAGCGGCCGACGCGGGTGGTTAATCCGTAGTCGGTAGACGGGCCGCGCGACGGCCAGCGGATGGTTAGTCCGCTTTGTGGCGCGCGCGGCCGATGGCCTTTAGGTCATCCCGATCCCCCCTCGGAGGTCGGCGTCGGCATGCCCTCATTCAGCTGTGTCGCTTCGGGAAAACGCTCCGCGAGGCCATTGAGCAGGTGAAGGTAGACGTCGCGGTGTGGGCGCCGAGGGTGGGCCTCGCCCGACTCCCAGCGCGCGACCGCCACGCGCTTCACACCCACAACGTCCGCGACATCCTTCTGCGTGAGGCCAGCAGCAAGACGCAACTGGGCCCGCACGTGAGGTGGCGGCAGGACGTCGTCCAGGCCGTCCAGCAGGGCATCGACCTGCCTCAAGCGGTCCGGGTCGGGCATGGCGCAGCCTCTCATGATCGACAGATCCCTGAAAGATACACCACTAGGACTCTGAGAGGGAGGTGCCGTCGCCGTTCGTTCCGGCGGATCGCCTTCTGCAAGCCGGTCCCTGACTTCGGCGTCGGTCCGTCCGAGGGGCTGGTGGTCCGCGATAGGGCGAACCACGTTGTGGGGTGGAGCGCCGATCACCCTGGCTGTCCGGAGCATGTGCAGAGCGAGGCCAGCGGATGACTCCGAGATCTTGAAGCGGGCCGCAAGCTCACGTGCCGCAGGAAAGGTGACTACCCACTAGACACGTGCCGTTCGTGATCTGCGAGAGGAGCGCCTCGGCGACCGGCCGCCAGAATGGATCCACTGGGCGCGACTGGCGTGCATGAACCCAGTTGGCGATGCGGTCGGTTCCGTCGTACAAGGGGCCTTCGGTCCGGAGCGCCTCTGCCTCGACGCTTTCGGCCTTGGGCCGACTGTCGTGCCACCGGACGTCCTGACGCTTCACCAGATGCCACCAAAACTCTGGCGGCGGTGATCGGCGAGGCGCTGCTGCAAGTTCATGGTGATTCCGACGTACAGCAGGCGCCCCTCGGCGTCGTACAGCCGATACACGGCTGTACGAGCCACGCTGACGCGTTTCACCGCTTACCGCCACTGAGTAGATGGCTGTTCGGCCTCTGAGCGGCGTCCGCATGCTCAGGGAGTTCGACGACGGCGACACCAGCGGACTCAAGGAGTTCAGTGCCGTCGGCGCCCGGGACGAAGGTATCCGGCTCGCGCCAGGCAGTGACGACACGAGGGATGCGGGCGTCGCGGATGAGCTGCGAGCAGGGCCGTGCGCGGGACGCACGCTTTGCGCAGGGTTCTAGGGAGCTGTAGAGCGTGGCGGTGGCCAGACGGGAATCCGTGGCAGCGAGCTTGGCGAGTGCAGCTTCTTCGGCATGGTCAAGGGGGTCGGACTCTCGGGAGTGACCCTGGGCGAGCTCGGTGCCGTCCTCCGCGACGATGACCGCACCGACGGAGAATGCGGTCGTCGAGGGAGGGCACAGGGCAGCGAGATCGCACGCGAGGGCGAGCCAGCGGTGGTCCGCGGCGTTAGCGGAGCTGCCGACGCCCGGAGCGCTCGCGCCTGACCTGATGGTCATCGGGGTTCCATGGAGATGTCCTTAGGCGCGTAGCGCAGGAGCACCACGTCGCCGATTTGCTTTGTCTCCAAGAGCCTGAGCCGGGCGGAGGGGCCACCGAGGTAGTTGGCAGGACCGAGCATCCGTACGGCATCAGACTGGCCGACGAGGAGCGGGGCGATGACGAGCTGGAGCTCATCGGCGAGAGCTTCCTCGAGGAGCTGGGTGTGGATGGTGCCGCCACCTTCGACCATGAGCTGCTGGACTCCGTAGACATCGCCGAGGATGTCGAGTGCGGTCTGCCAGGTTGCTTCAGTAGGGATGCCCTGGATGGTAGCGAGGTCCCCGAGATTGGCGCGGGTCTTCCCTGCTGCTTCAT
Organism: Streptomyces sp. NBC_00513; assembly: GCF_041431415.1. Classification (GTDB taxonomy): domain Bacteria; phylum Actinomycetota; class Actinomycetes; order Streptomycetales; family Streptomycetaceae; genus Streptomyces. The sequence goes on along the minus strand of NZ_CP107847.1, from coordinate 56,302 downwards.
GGCCAACAGCGAGAACTAGTTTCTCGCCGCCGTGGTGCCAGAACTTCCAGGCAGGGTCAAGGTCGCCTGTTCTGGTGATGGTGACCTTCAGCGGGTACTCAGGGAGACCTGCGGAGACTCGCGCTGCCCTTCGCTCCGGCGAGTTGACGAGGAGCCGGGGGTTGTCAGCTCGAAGGGTGCCAGCGCCAACGAGGATTGCGTCGACGGAGGCGCGTACGGAGTCGACGCGGTCGAAGTCGGCGGCGTTGGAGAGCAGGAGCCGGTCTTCGCCCGGCCGGGTGTCGAGGTAGCCGTCCAGAGAGACGGCGGCGGACAGCAGGACGAACGGGCGAGGCACGGAACTCTCCAAGTATGAGTAGGGCCGGGTGACGTCAGGCGGGGTGCAGGACGATCTGGTCGAGCGCGGCGCGGAATTCGGCGATGCCCTCTTTGCTGCCGGCGGCGGCAAGAACTCGGTCGAGCCGGTCGAGCTGGCTCACGATGCGGGCTGAGCCGGTTTCAGCAGCGATTCCGACGGCTTGTAGGCCGATCTGAGCAGCGAGAGGGAGGTTGCCAGCGCCGGCGTGGGCGCGGGCTGCGCGGGCGAGGTAGACGCCGCGGTCGCGCCGGTAGGTGGCTGGCAGGGCAGCGATGGCGGTGTCGAAACCTGCTGCGGCCTGCTCGTACTCGCCGAGCGCGGCCAAGGAGCGAGCGCGGGCCGTGCTGACGTATGCCTCGTCGAGCCAGGAGCCCCAGACTCCGTCAGTGTCCGCGCGCCCGAGGAGAGCAAGCGCGGTGTCGTATGAGGTCAAGGCTTCGGTACCGTCGCCTAGAACGGCGTGTGCGTGGGCTTGGTGCATGACTGCGATGACTTCGAGGCGGCTGCCGGGGCGGGCGGTGCGGCGGGCAGCGGCTGCAAGGCCGAGGGCGTCAGCCGCAAGGCCCGTGTCCACGGCGAGCTGGGCCTTGCGGCCGAGAATGTACGCGGTGAGATCGGTGTCGCCGGTGATGTGGGATGCATCAAGGGCCTTCGCCGTGTGCCCGTGGGCGGTTCGCTCGTCCCCAATGTCTTGCGCCAGCCACCCAGCTAGTTCCTCGTAGCGGGTTTCGAGCGCGAGGAGCTCGGCAGCGTCGGCGCCACGAGAAGTACGGCGGCGGCTGGTAAGTCGGGCCAGGTGCTGCTGTAGCGCGGGCAGCACGTGCCGGGGACCGATCAAGTTGTCGGTCTGGATCATCACGCGGCGGAGCTGCGAGAAGTGCTCAATGGGCGAGACCATGTCGGCGGTAGCGGCCGCGGTCGCTGTCGGGGCCGGAAGTGCTGTCGTGGCGAGTCCGGCGAGACCAGACGCCAGGACAACGCGGCGGGGCACGGGCACGAAGAGGATCCTTCCGTGGACGCGGCAGGGGACGACGACCGTGTCCGTGTCGTCATCGTTCGAGCCTGCCTGTCCAGAGGCGGCTAGGGCCAGGTCCGGAGACGATTCGGACACATGGACCCCCGGAACGGACACATCGCGCGGGGAGGAAGCATCCCTGCCGATGCGGGCCCACAGCTCCACCAGGAGTCCTTGGCCGTCGAGCAGTCGGTCGAGCTGCTCAACCTCCGAGCGGTGTTTCGGTGCCCGTTGTGCGTTCTCCCATTTCCAGAGCTTGGAGTAGGAGATGAAGGTGGCCTCTGCCAGGCTGCGCAGGGTGTGGTTGCGCCGTTCCCGAAGGTCTCGCATCTGATAGCCGAAGCGATGCAAGGGCGATGCCTCGGGGGTTAAGACGTTCGGCTTCTGCCCCACACTGATACCCCTTCATGTCTCCGATTGTTGTGTCCCATCTGCCGGACACATGTCAGACCTAGAACGCAATCCACGCCTGGTCTTACAACTTTGGTAGCGGAGCCGGAAGCGACCAGGGAGCGAAGGACATGCAGCGTGAGAGGCGGGAGCCAGCGTCAGCCATCGCGTTTTCCCTCAAGCTTGTCCAGACGGGCCGTGAGCTCCGCTACCTGAGACTGAAGCACCTTGATGGCGAGTGCGGTCGGGTCTTGGTCGGCCTCACCCGAGGTGTCGCTGACGAAGGAGCCACGCCCTTGGTGGGAGTAGATCAGTCCCGCGCTGCGCAGTTCGGTAAGAGCTCGTTGGACCGTTCCTGCCGCGACGCCGTACTCCTCGGAGAGCTCCCGGATGCCGGGCAACTTCATGCCGGCAGCGAGTCGTCCCTGGCGGATCTTCTCGCCGTAGTCCTGGGCGATCCGTTGGTACGGCTGCACGGCCTCGTTACTCATGAGCGACATCGTAAGACGACCCCCTCGACTTAGGTAGCTTCCCTAGCTTCCCTAGCTTCATTAACGAACCGCTTGACACCACCCCCACTCTATCAGCTAAGTTAGCTATGTCAGCTAAGAAGGTCTCTCGGTGAGAGCCCCTCCCCCCGCTGAACACCCCGTGGTAGCAGCTTCATCGCTTCCACATCCCAGGCCGGAAGTGGCCGGGAGCACCGCCCACAACCGCATAGCGCAGCACCGCATCGAGTTTTGTGGCCGCTCACCAGAGGGTGGGTGCCGGGAGACGAACCACGAGGTCCCCGGTCGGCTTGATGCGGGCGCAGCCTGACAGCAGTTGCGCTGCCTGTCCGCCACGGCCTTTTCGTGAGGCCCTGGCGGGCAGAGAACGCAACCACCTGTGGAGGAACCCATGAAGCACAACGGCCGGGCCCCGCTCCGGGCGAGCAGCGTTCGTCCCAACCTCATCAACCTGCGCGACGGCGAAAAGCGCGCCATTGTCTGCCCCGACTGCACCACCTGGCGGCCCATCCGGGACCGCATGGTCATCGCCCACCGGGCCGAACCGCACAGTGGCCAGCCCCGCCACCGCCGCGCCGAGCCGGGCCGCACACCCCGCTGCCCCGGTAGCGGCCAGCGCATTTGGTTCGACATCACCCCCGACCAGTGGCACGAGGCTCTGGCCGACGCCGTTACCGAGGCCGCCAGCCGCCAGGCCACCACGGTGCTGCCCAAGGCATTCAGCCCGGCGACCGACCGGACCCTGCGGGCCCGCGCCGAGCGCACCCCGGCCGGCCGAATGGCCGACTGGAAGGCGGTCCAGGTACAGGTCGGCGAGACCGACGCCGCCCGGAAGCAGCTCCCCGACGGCGCGCGCCCCGCTGATGGCCCCCAGCTTCCGCAGGAGCCGGAGCACTTGGAGCGCCACGACCGGCGGCAGGCCGAGCTGGGCAGGCAGTACGCCGCCCGGAAGGTCGCGGCCACGTCGGCCGCCTGACCCGCACACCGCGACGATCGACCACGGCCTCGGCCACCCGCATCACGAGCGGGCGGCCGAGGCCGTGGCTGCTCGTACAGCAGTCAGAACACGACGAACCCCCGGGCTTAGGCCCCCGGGGGTTCGTCTCTGCAGTCCCCCTCTGGAAAGGGAAGACGCACATGCACAGGATGACATCTACTCAGGCCCGCCGGATGCGGCGCCCGGTGCTCCAGGCCGCGATCGACGCCGGCGCCAAGTGCGTTCAGGCCGACACCAACCCCGACCTCTTCTTCCGCGCCGATGGTCAGCCGCCGGCCACCTGGCAGGCGCAGCGCGCCGAGGCGATCCGCTTCTGTCACGGCTGCCCCGTCCGGGTGGCCTGCGAGGAGTTGGCCCTGCGCGACGGCGACGGCAACCCTCGGGTCGACGACCTGGTTCGCGGTGGCCGCTCCGGCTACGAGCTGGTCGCCCTCCGCGAGCTCCAGGCCCAACGCCTCACCGCCGCGGTCACCGCCGACGAGGCCAGCGACCAGGAGTGGAAACAGCTGACCGGCCTCGCCGTGGAACTGGGGAGCGAGGCCCGCAGGATTCCGGCCAGGAGCGGCGGCATGCCGCACCAGGCCGTACTCCAGCGGCAGCAGAACCAGCGGATCGCCGAACTCGCCGCCCAGCTCGCCGTGGTGCGCACCGCCCGCCGCGCCCGGACCGGCTGGGAGGTCGCGGCATGACCGCCACCCTGACCCCCCGCGCCGGAACGATCGACGACATCCGCCACGAAGAAGAGGACCGCGGATACGAGCGGGACGAGACCGACTCCCTCCACCAGGTCGGCACCCTGCTGCTCACGATGGCCGAGCGGGACGACGCCCGGATCCCCGAAGGCCGCCGAGCCCGGCGCACCCTCGCCGAGATGGCCCCCGGCTACATCCGCCCCCCGCTGCTGCGTTTCAACATGCCGGTCCGCGCGGCGGCGGACGAGGCCTGCGCCTTGTGCGGCTACTGGACCTGCCGCTGCGGCCAGAACGCCACCGCCTCGTCCCCGCCGCCGAGTACGACGGGCCTGGTCCGGTGAGTGGCTGCGGCCACCCGCCGACCCTGGTCACCGTGAACTCGATCGGCGCGGACGGCCAGCCGTACCAGTCGATCCGGCACGAGCCCTGCACCTGCGGGACACCGCCGCAGCCACAGCCCGAGCAGAAGTAGGGACTCGCGTGCACATACCGGCCGCCCGTACCGCCCAGCACCACGCGGTACGGGCCATCGCCGCGCGCGGCCTGGCCCACCCCCTCACCCAGGCGCTTCTGGCGGCCGCCGTGCTCACCGCGGCGGCTGCCTGGGAGGCCGGCCACCGCGTCACCGACATCCACCCGCCCCTCACCAGGCGCGGCAAAAGCTGATCACCCGGTGTCCCGCCTGGCGGGCCCGGCCGCCAGGTTCTCGACCGCAGCCCTGGCGCGCCGCGTACCGGCCGCCCGCCTCCAGGGACGCCGCCCTTTCACACACCCTCGGTCCGGGAGAGTCTCGGGCCCACCCTCGCCAGGAGAGCTCATGCAGCACAGCACCAAGCTCGACACCGCGACCACCAACGAGAAGGCCCGGCGGATGCCGGAGTCCCTGTGCACGCATCGGCCGACGTGCCCGACCGCCGACAGCCCCGACCGGGAAGCCGCCCTCCCGGTCGCGTCGCACCCCGAACAGGGCTGGGCGCTCCTCTGCAACGCCGTTCTGGTGTTCGAGGACACCGGCGAGCTCCTGCCCGACGGCCAGATCATCGCCCCGCACCGCCCCCTCGCCACGGTCACGGCCTGACGGCTGCCTGATTCGCCCAACCCGCCCGCCGAACTCCGTTGGCCGGGTCGGGCGGTGACGGGGAGCCGGACAGTCCGGACCGCCCACCCGCCAGGAGTCACCATGCGCAACAGCGCCCAGAGCACCACCCCCACGATCAAGTTCCAGCGGGGCCAGTTCGTCCTGTTCCGCGACCCGGAGATGTTCTGGACCGGGCAGGCCGGCCACACCTTCGTGTGCAAGGTCGAGCGGGCCTGGTTGGACGGCAAGTACGACCTGATCGCCCTGGCCTCCGACCGCTTCGTCCACTGCGCCGGCGCGGAGTACATGCGGCTGCTGCCGGCCGTCGACGCGATGCGCGACATCGACACCGCCCCGCTGAACCCGAACGGCGCGGCCGACGACATGACCGCGGCCGCCATCGCCTGGCTCACCCAGCAGCACGCGACCGCCAACCGGCGGGCGGAGCTGCCCGCCCAGCGCGACTGACCGCACCACCTGAACAGCCGCCCCCACCCAGGGGCGGCACTCGACCCGGAAGGAGGCGGCGTGGCCGCCACACGAACCGCCCGCAAGAGGACCCCCGCCCGCAAGAAGCCGGCGACCCCCCGTCCGGCTTCGCAGCCCACCGCTGCCCCCACCACCCCCGACGCTTCCCCAGCCCCGGCCCCGGCCCCGGCCGAGATGACGAAGGCGGAGCCGGAGCCGGAGGTTGTCGACTTCGAGGCGCTGGCCCGCGTCGCCGACGCCCGGGACCGGGCCGCGGATGTCATCGACGCCGCGCGCGAGCAGGCCGCCACTCTCCAGGCGGAGGCTGAGACGGCGGCCGCGCGCACCGTCGCCGACACGCACGAGCAGGTTGCCGTGCTGATGTCCGAGGCGCGGACCCGCGCCGCGGACATCACCGCCGGCGCCGACCAGGAGGCCGCCGCCCAGCGCGAGGCGGCGACGGATGACCTCCAGGCGGCGCGTGGCGAAGCCGACCGGCTCCTGACGGAGGCCCGCGACCGTGCCGAGAGCCTGGTGGGCCAGGCCCGCGCGCAGGTTGCCGATCTCACCGAACTGGCCGCCACCGACCGCGTGGCCACGGCCACGGCTGTTGCCGAGCTTCGCCGCCTGGCGGAGGCCGACCTCACCGAGATCAGCACTCTGGTCGACCAGCGCCGCACCGACGCCGGCCAGATCCTGGCCCGCGCCCAGAAGCAGGCCGACGAACTGGTCGCCGCGGCGCAGCGGGAAGTCGACCAGGCCCGCGAGCGGTTCGTCCAGCTCGCGGCGACGGCGGCCGAACAGTACGACGGCCGCCGGGCGGAGGCGGAGGCGCTGTACGCGGACGCGGTCAAGGCGGCCGACGACCGGCGCCGCGAGGCCGAGGCCCGCGTCGCCGCCGTGCACACCGAGGCGGAGGCGGCCCGCACCGAGCTGCGGATGAAGTTGCGCGCGCTCACCGACCAGTTCGACGCCCAGGCTGCTGAGCGGCGCAAGGCGCTCGCGGACGAACTCGCCGGGCTCAAGGGGGCGTGCGACCTGCAGCGCGAGCGGCTGCGAGACGAAGCCAAGACGGTCGCGGCGCAGCTGCGGGAGGCCGCCCGGAAGGAAGCCGACCGCATCACCACCGAGGCGGAGCGCAAGGCCAAGGGCATCACCGACCGGGCGAAGGCGGATGAGGCGCGCGCCCGCCGGCTCCTGGAGGAGGCCCGCGAGGCGAAGAAGGCGAGCTCCCGCTGGAACGGCTGGCAGCAGAAGGCCGGCCAGAAGCTGTGGAAGACGGCCCCGTGGGTCGCGTTGGCCTCCGGCGTCGGGCTCGCCGCCTCCGGCGAGTACGAGCTGGCCCGCATGGTCGGCATCAACCAGTACGTCGCCCCGCTGCTCCCCGTCTCGATCGATGTTTACTGCGTCACCGCGTTCCGGGCCAAGAAGGACATCCCTTACGCGCTGCTGCTGATGGCGTCGGCGAACGTCACCTACCACCTGTCCGAACAGGCCCACCTCGTCCAGGACGGCCAGTCCGCACCGTGGCAGCTCACGACCTTCGTCGTGCTGATCTTCGTGGCCGTCATCTGGCGCGTCCACACGCTCATGCACGACGACGGTATGGACGCCGGAAACGGAACGCCCGCCCGTACAGGTACACACCGGCGTACCGACGCAACGGACACCGTGTCGTCCAGCCGTACAGAGGCCACCGGCCACGACCTGTACGCCGCGCACAACGAGCTTCGGCCGGACGCCATGGGCACTCGATGGGACGGTACGGACCCTGTCTACCCAGCCTCGCACCCGCCGCACGATGGCGGGGCCGAAGCGGCGGTGACCAGGGCGTACAGCGACCGTACATACGGCGTACACACCACCCCCGAGGGGGCGGCGCGTACAGGTACGGCGGCTGCGAGCCGTACCGGTACGGCCAGCGCGGCCGTCCAGGGACGCACCGGCGCGATCAGTGTCCGTACCCAGCCCGGCGGCGACGGTATTCCGCAGGCCCGTACAGGTACAGCCACCGCGTCCTCTTCCGTAACCGGAACCACAGGAACGGCGGGCGCGGACCGTACAGGGACGCCTGTACGGACGGACGCCGAACTCCTCGCGCTCGTACAGAACCTGCCCCGGGACGAGAACGGCTTCGTGACGCTCTACCAGGCCCGCACCAAGCTCTCCGTCAACAACACCCGCGCGGTACGCCTGCTCGCCCAGGCCGGCCTGCTGCGCCCCGAGGACGCGGACAAGCACCTGACCTGACCCGCCGTCCGGCACACACCAGTGAGGGCCAGCCCATCGGAAGTGGGCTGGCCCTCGCTGCGACTGCCGGAAGCAGTCGACAGCCCACTCAGTACAGCAGGAGGAAACCCGCCGTGAACAGCACTGACCCGAATCACGCACCCCTGCGCGATGTGGCGCAGAGCCCGGAGGCGACCGCCCGGTACCTGGCCGATGTTCAGCGGGTCCTGCTGGACATCGGCAGGAACCTGGAGGCCCTCGCCCTGGAGACCCGCGTCCACTGCCGCGACACCCACGTCCAGGGCGATCACTGGTTCGACGCCTGGATGCGCGCCCAGCCCGTCGAAAGGGCGCTCAAGGACGTGCTCAAGCACGTCGAGGGCGTCACCAAGGGCCTGGAAAAGAGCGCATTCAAGCGCCGCGCCCACGACGAAGTGGTAGCTAATACCGCCAAGAAAAGGAAGGAAAAGGAACTGGAAAAGCAGCGTAAGAACGCCCCGCCGCTCCAGGCCGCCCCGCCCAGTCCGCCGCAGCAGGATGCGCCCAGCCGTAATTCCGGCTATGGTGGCCCCGCGTCGATTTACGACTTGAGTAACAGGGAGTCGGCGTGACGCGCCCCCTCAGCAGCACGGAGCGTTCCATTCAGGGGCGGAACAGCTGGCTGAAGGATGAGGAGCGCAGGGCAATCGAAAGTCGCGGTGAGTTGGGTCGGATGGAATTCTGGCTCCGCGTGACTCGAACCCGAATCACCCAGGACGTCAGGGCCGGACGCGCCGACGTCATCCGCGGTTTCACGAGTGTCTGCCGCCTCTTCAAGCTCGCGATCGACAAGCGGGCCGACGGCGATCCGAGGCTGTGGAACCACCTCATGCAGTACGCGGAGCAGGTGCTGGAGCAGCACGGCCCGCGCCGCTGAACACCCACCAACGAAGGCCCCGCCGGACTCCGGCGGGGCCTTCGCCTCGCGTAATGCGTGCACACGTGCACGTGCACACGCGTGCACACGAGACCCACCCGCTGTCAAGCCCTCTGGAGGGAGGTGCACCGTGTCCGACGTGGACGACCCGAACGGGATCCTGGTCCGCGGCCCATGGAGCGGTGAACCCTCATACGCCCCGCCCCCGATCCCTGACTTCGCCGACACCATTCCGCCGCCGGCGGACATTCCCGCCGCACCGGAATCACCGGAAGAAACCACGATGGAACTCCCGGCGATTCCGGCCGCGCCGGACCCGGCCACGGCATTACGCTCGGACGGATTCACCCCGCCGCAATACGCGAATGAAGAAGGCGAATACGAGGAAGGCGAATACGTCCAGCCGCGCTCTCTCGCCGACCGTCTCGGCGACTGGTTGGAATTCCGCCTTGAAATGGCGCGGTACAACCATGAAGGCGAAGCGCCTTTCCGCGAGGCTGAAATAGCGCGGAAGGCCGCACTGCTGGAGGGCCGCACCGCGCAGGAAGTCGCGATGATGGAGCAGAACGGAAAGCTCCACGCCGCGATGATGAAAGCGAAGGGCGACAAGGCGGCGGCACGCGGAAAGGCCGACGCCGACCGCACGAAGTCGCCCAGCTCCGGGCTCGGTGCGGACAAGGGCCGCTCGAAGGCCGGTGGCGGGGGCGGGTCCCCGCGCAGCGGGAGCGGCAGCGGTGGCGGCGGGCCTCGCAACAGCTCGGGAGCCGGAACGGGGCCCGGCTCGAAGGGGCCCGGGTCGCGCGGCTCGAACTCCGGTGGAAGCGCCGGGCGTTCGGGGTCCGGGGCGGCCGGAAGCGGCAAGGGCGGCATGAAGGGCCCTGACCGACCCTCTGGCGGCCGTTCTCCCGGTTCGGGGCACGCCGGGGCCGGCGGGGGGTCGAAGGGCTCCCACAGCGGCTCTGGCGGATCCGGCAAGGGAAGTGGCCACAAGGGCGACGGCGGCCGAGCCCAGCACCACACTCCGGCGTCCAACGCCCGTGCGGAGCGAGCCCGCGGCCGCGCCGATCGCGCCGCGACCCGACAGACCGGACGCCATGAACGCCGCAGCGCCGACCACTCCGCCGGCCTCGCCGACCGGAGTAAGAACCGGGACCAGACGCGCGCCAACCGGCAACAGGAATGGCAAAACCGCCAGGCGAAGAAGGCGGAGCGGGAAGCGGCACGGAAGGCGAAGCGGGAAGCCGCGGCGTCGCCCGATTCGGGCCGCACCACGCTGGGCAAGGCCATCGGCGAGGAAGCCCAACGCCGCTGGGACAAGCGCCGCGCCGACGCGACGGCCGACAAGCCCAGCACGGAGAAGGCGCCCAAAGACGCCGACGACAAGGCCAAGAGCACCGACGCCAAGGACGGCCCTGACGGGGCCTCCGGCGATGGGAAGGCCGCCCCGGCGGGCGATGAGTCCAAGGCCGGTGACGAGCCGTCTGACGGTTCGAGGAAGCGCCGCCGGTTCCGCCGCCGCTCCGGCGGCTCGGGCCGGACCGGGCGCCGGGGCCGCACCCGGCGTACGGGACGCACTGGCCGTGCCGGTCGGGCGGGTCGTGCAGGCCGGCGCGGACGCCGTTCTTCCGAGGGCCGGTTCGGGCCGCCGCCCACCCCGACGGCGGAGTGGCCCGATCACCCCAGCCGCCCCCCGCGCCCCGCCGAAGCCGCCACCGGGGACGACATCGTCGACGCGGACATCGTCCCCGACCTCCCCGACGCTCCGGCCGCGGTGACGACCGGCGTCAAGAGCCTGCCGCCCGCCCCAGAGCCGCACACCGAACGTCCCGGCACCAGCCGACCCACCAGCACGGAAGGGAGCAGCGTGAGCAGCGCACCGGTCAGCAGGCCGTCCACGCAGGGCAATCTCAGCGCTCAACACCGCACGGACATCACGTTCGACGAGTACCTGATGGAGATGGCGCATACCGCCCTCAAGGCCGCCTCCGACGGGGAGCGTGCCGAGGCGTTGAGGGAGGCGCTTGGCAAGGTCGCCGATGCGTTGGCGGAGATGGCCGCCGATCTGGCCGAGGACCACAACGTGTCCGCCGCCGTCACCGACCTTGTTGCCGACCTCGCCGAGACCGCGGGTGAGATGAAGGAGCAGGCGCAGCGGTGCGCCGAGGAGTGCGGCATCGCCAAGGTGGCCGCCAGGGTCGCGGCCAACGAGGTCGCCCGCGTGTACGGCGAGGACATGGACGCCAAGGAAGACGCCGGTCTGACGTCCGTGTCGGCCGCCGCCCACCACGACTAGGAAAGGGGACACCCGCTGATGAGCGACCTCACATCCGGCGGTGCCGGCATGGCCGCGGCTCCGGCCGATGGCGACAACCGCTACAAGTCCGTCCAGAGCAAGCTGGAGAAGCTCGGCAAGGCCATGGACGACGCCGGCCTCGAACTCGAGTCGCTGCGGCGCAGCATGAAGGGCAACGCGGCTCACACCCATGACGTCGCCGGTGACATTGAGAACGCCGACCTGGACGCCAAGTTCGTGGTGATGACGAACCTGGTTTCGGTGGCCCTGGGTGGCGCCGCCGTGGAGGTCAAGCAGCTGTGTGACAGCGCGCAGGAGACCGCCGACCGCACCTGGGAGGCCAAGCGCACGCACTCCCGCCTGTACGGGGCGCTGGACGACATCCGCTCCAACCGGCCCGAGAAGACTCCCCGGCCGGGCTTCTTCAACCGCTGACCCCTCCCCTCCCCCACCCCGCCACGGGCGGCCCCGCACCTCTGCGGGGCCGCTCGTCCCCGTTCCCGAAGGAGAACCTGGTGTCCACGCCGCGCAGTGTCATGCTCGAACGCCTCGCCTACACCCTCGCCACGCCCGTGCTGGCCGTGGCCCCCAACATCTACCCCGACAGCCCCGTCCACCAGATTGTCCAGCTGGCCGGCGTCGCCGGGATCGGCGGCTGGTTCCTGGCCGCCAAGAGCAACATGCCCGGCACCGGGCGCAAGATCTTGCGCTGGTCCCCGCTGGTCCTGGCCGCCGCCATCGACGTCACCGCCGGACACACCACCGGCTTCGGCCACTACTGGATGGACGGGTTGCTCGCCGCCGGATGGGCGGCCGCCGGCTGCCTGGTGATGCCGTTCTCTCGGCACGCCCGCAGCCGCCACCGCCCCGCCCTCGCCGCCCCGGCCCCGCAGCCGGCGCCCGAGATGGTCGAGGAAGAGGCTCCGCAGCTGGTCGACGACGGCGCCGACCTCCTCACCCGCGACGCGCGGATGATGTGGGAGCAAGCCGGAAGCCCGGCCCGCACCCACATCGTCAAGGCCACCCGGCACCCCGGGATGCAGCACGACATGACGCTCCTGCTGCGCGCTACGGAGCCGGGACGGCCCATCACCGGCCTGTCCGAGGCGGCGGTTGCCGCCGTCTTCGGTGTGCCCGCCCACGACGTCGTCCTGCTGGACGTCGCGGTCCAGCCCGGCCGCCTGGGCGGGCCGGGCTGGCTGGAGGCGCGCATCACCCCGGACGCCAACCAGCGCCGTCGCACCAAGCCGACCCCCGAGGAGCGCTGGACGGATAGGGTCGGCGGACCCAAGGGAGGCGCCCCCGGCTCGGAGCTGGTCCACCGCACCCGCGACGAGGTCCGCGGGGTGACCTTCTACCGGGCGAGGATGGCCGACGCCACGACCACCCCGCGCATCGACCTGGCCAAGGTCTGCCGCGGCCTCAAGCTCCCCGAGGACGACTCCTGCGTCTTCGTTCTGATCGACGGCACCGAGTTCCTCATCAGCGCCTTCGACAAGCCCCCGTTGTCCGCGATCTTTCCCGCCACCCGCGAACTGCTGACCCCGGACGCCAAGGGCATGTACGTGTGCGGCTACACCATCACCGGCCAGCCGGTGAAGAACATGGTGTTCCAGCACGACAAGAACGCCGCCGCCCACGGCCTCATCCTCGGCGTGAGTCGCAGCGGCAAGACGCAGTTCTTCGCGATCAACATGGCCGCGCAGTCCCTGAACGGCCAGGTGGTGTGGCTCTCCACGGTCCGAAAGGACGAGAAGACCACCGTGCTCGGTCGCTACATCGACCGGCAGGGCTCCCACGCCCTGTGGATGGCCCGTTCCCTGCGGGCGGCGAAGGCGCTGTGCGAGATCCGCGCGGAGATGCCCTGGCCGCACGACGGCCAGCCGCACGACTACAAGCCGGGCGACCCCCGCTGCCCCTACCGGCAGCTGAACGTCTACGCGGACGAGTTCATGACCGCGGCCCAGGACGCGACCTTCGGCGAGTTCATCCAGGCCGACGGCGACGACCTCACCGTCACCGGCCTGAAGTACGGCATCGGCTTCAACCCGGCGGGACAGTCCCCGTTCGCGCACAACGGTTTCTCCACCGAGATGAAGGACAACCTCCGCCAGAACAGCCGGCCGACGATCTTCAACATGGGTTCGCCCGGCGCCACCCGCAAGGCGGCGGAAGGAACGATGGAGAACGCCTACGACGTCCCGACCATCCCGGCCCGCTACGCCCAGCAGGAGGGTTCCACGATCGAGCGGGCCATGAAGGGCGAGGCCGATCCGGAGAACGGGGTGAGCACGGGCGGGGTCGCCATCATGGTCATGGACAACGGGCGCGCGGTGTTGATGCGGTCGCTGTACGCGGACTTCGACACCGACCTCGCCGACCTGTTTCCCCACGACGTCTGCCGGCTCACCGACCACGAGATCAGCGAGCTGACCAAGCGCGGCCTGTGGTTCGACTGGAACGAGCCCGTACGCCCCGGCGAGTTCTGGCCCGAGCCCAAGGAGGGCGACGACGAAGGCGGCTCCCGCCGCCGCGGCGGCGGTGGCGGCACGGGCGGAGGCGGCAAGCGCGGGCCGAAGGCCGACAGCAATCGCTCCGAGCCCCAGATCGCCTCGCCCCGCCAGGCGCTGGAGGCCATCAGGAGCCTCAACAACGCCTGATCCTCTCCCAGTCCATCCCAGTGGGGCCGGCCTGCCCGAGCATGGCCAGCCCCCACCCGTCCAATCTCCTCAAGGAGGACTCCCGCCGTGGCCCTGTCCATCTCCGCCACCGTGCTGCTGTGCATCGTCGTCGTTGTCCTCGTCAAGGGCGGCCACGTCCGCATCGGCTCCGCCCTCGTCTGCACGTTGTTCGGCTTCACCCTCGCCGCGACCGGCCTCGCTCCGACCATCAACAGCGCCCTGGCCTCACTCGCCGGACTGGCCGCCGGCCTCTGATCCTCGTACGTGGGCCACTTCCGCCAACGCCGCACCAGCGCGCGGGTATCTGCCGCATGCTCGTCTCGGGCCCCACCCACCACACAGGGGGAGACGAGGACATGGCACACCTGCACTACACCTGCTGGAACTGCGACGAGGACTGCGTCGTCCACGGCGACGGGTGCAACTGCTGCGACCTCGTCGAAGTCCCCGACGAATGGGACTGCTGGAACTGCGGCGCGCTGAACTACACCCCCGACTAACCCGCCCCTCCTCTCCCCGCTGCACGACGCCGAAGGGCGCCGCCGGACACACCCCGGCGGCGCCCTTCGGCGTACCCCGCCAGGAGCCCCGATGCCCACCACAGCCCCCTCCCCCGCCCTAACCCACCCCACCCCATCGACCCATGCCGCCGCGCCGCCAGCGGAACTGTCCCTCGAGGAACGCATGGCGTTCATCAACGCGGCGATGACCGTCCGGCTGGAGGAAGCGGCCGTCGCCTACGAGGTCAACACCTCGCACATCCCCACCGAGCCCGTCGACTTGGCCGACGTCCTCACCGTCCCGCTCACCCCGACCCTCCAACCGCCCACGCCCTACCCGACCCCGGTCGCGGCCCTGCTGCAGCGCGCGCACCACCGGCTGCTCACCGGCGGCTGGTGCTCCGGTGCCCTGGTCGACGAGGACGGTGCTCGCTGCCTGTACGGCGCGATCCACATCGAAGCCCGCGGCGACCAGAGCCTGGAATCGCGCGCCTTGGAGGTCCTGATGGACGCGATCCGCCGCCAGTTCGGCGAGATCGACTCCGTGCCGTCCTTCAACGACGGCTTCGCCAGCGGCCGCATCCCAACGCGGATGCTCGACCAAGCCGCCAGCTTCGCCGACGCCCGCGGCCTCTGACCTCCGTTCCGGACCACCTGCCTCGCACCCGAACCCCTCGCGGTCGGGTACGGGCCAGGCCATCCGGCCTGCACACCACCCACCACACCGCCCAATCAAGGGAGCGCCCGACCATGCAGTCCGATGACAAGAACATCAACGGCCAGCCTCACCCGAACACCCCGAGCTTCCTCGACCTGCTCGACCAGGCGGCCGCGACGCCGGCCACCGCCCCGGGCAAGGACCCCGGCACCAACCTCGCCCAGCTGAGCGCCGCGTGGAACGCCTCCTGGGAGCAGGACGGCTTTCTGCACGGCCGGTGGGAGGAACTGCGCCGGGTCCCGCAGTCCGGCTGGCACGGCATGACCAACTGGATCAAGGCCCTGCTGGTCCTCACCGGGATGTGCGTGGTCGTCATCCTGCTCGACACCGCCGGGGACGTCCTCGACGCCGCTCTGGGCCGGCTGGCCGACGCGCTCCCCGCCACCCAGGTCGGCACCAGCGCCTCCGACGAGTTCTGGGGCGTGGTCGACAACCCGATCCGCACCCACATCGCCCAGCACACCGCCGGCCTCCCAGTCAGCGGCGCCGCCATCTACACCTTCTGGCAGCTCACGGGCCTGTTCGGCCTGATCGGCGGCTTCACCGGCGCCACCGGCGCCCGCCTCACCTGGACCGTCTGGGGCGCAGCAACGGTCGCGGTCGTGTGGACCACGACCCCTGCGGATGGGCGCACCGTCGCCACCGCGATCGCCGTCCTCGCCTGGACCATCGCCTCCACCGTCGCCTTGCGCGGCTGGAGCCTGCGCCCGGTCGTCAACAACTTCCCTGCGCCCGCCCAGCCCGCTCCGGCCTTCCAACCGCAGATCGAGATCCGGCCCGAGATCCACATCCCCACCCCGGTTCCGGCCCCCGACGACGACGCCCCCGACAACGTCCACCGCTTCCAGCGCTGACCCCGGTCGCTCCGCCTGGTCCTCGCCCACCCCCCGCAGCCGCAGGACGGGGCGAGGGCTGGACAGGCCGCCCGGCCTTACGCACCACCCGCCGCGCCCCGCCGACGCCAGAGACGTCTGAGGGCTTCCAGCTCAGTACGAGGAAAGTGCTCACCCCATTTGCCTCGATACACGCTCTCCCCGTATGTGTCAGCGACTTGGTCGAAACAGCGAATGACTGCCCGAACCAACCGGTCGACGGGCTGCCAACTGCTCCACACCTCCGTGCCGGCGCTGTTGTGCAGTTCGCCGTGGCTCAGCTCCACGATGCGGATCCACACAGTGGTGTCCTGCCGGTAAAAGACCCACCGGTAGGCAGTGGGTTCGGCTTCGAACTGCGTTCGGACCTCGGTCTGCCCGGTCAGCACGCGGCTGACGGCGTTCAGTAGGTCTTCCGGTGCCTCGCTGATGGAGGACGCTGTGAGGTCTGCTTCGCGCTCGTGGTCGGCGATGGTGCAGTTAGCCCAGCCCCTGCCGCTGAGCCTCCAGGAAAGGCTCAGGTCACTCGCCATCACGAAGCCGCCGACTGTTGGTCAGTCCCGCTTGCTGGTCCTCCACCCCAAGGGTCGTCAAGCACTGTTTCGGGGAAGTTCGCCGTAAGCATTTCGTCGATGCAGCTGCGCAACCCAACGCCGGTGGGGTCGATCCAGGTGAGCCACGGCACCGGCTGGAGCAGGTCGTCGTATTGACGGATGCCGGGGTCGGTGAGGAGGGCGCGAAGCACGTCGGGGGCGGGGTCGGTGACCAGGCACAGCCAGGCCAGGCCAGCGCCGATGCGGACCTCGGGCGGCCGTCCGGGATCCGACCACAGATCCCGGGCCCACCTGGGAGCGTCTTCGTCTGAATGTTCGCGGGCGAGTTGGGCGATCGCCAGGATCAGGCTCACCCGGACCACCGCATCATCTTCTCTCGCCAGCTTGGACTGCAGAGTAGAGAGGACGTGTGAAAGCTCGCCGGTCGCCGCCGCCAGGACGGCGGTCTCGGAACGGACCTCAGGGTCGGGGCTGGCGAGAAGCGGGAGTAGAAGGTGCAGGTCGTCCGTGACGGCCTGACGGGCCGCCTGGATCGTCCAGTCCACCGGGCACATCGTGCTGCCCTCGACCATCAACGGCTCCTCAGCGACCTGGAGCAAGCCTTCCCGCGTACCGTCCCCCATGTGCTGACACCGGCCGATCTCGGCGACCAGGCGAAGGGTCTGGGCACGGAGTTCGGGGCGCCCAGTCGCCGCGACCCGGAGCAGGAACGGCACCGCCAGTGCCCCCACCGCGATGGTGCCGCCTTGATGATGAAGATTGTTCCAAAGCCGCTCCAAGGCCCTGTCGGCTGCGTTGGCGTCCCCAGACGCGAGCGTGGCGAGCAGTCCGGGGATCTCCTCGCCCGGGCCGTAGAAGTGCCGGAACCGCTGCCAAGGGACCTCGTCATACCTGAACCGGTCCTTGACCTCCCTCGGGACCGCGCCCAAGGCCGTCCGCACGTCGCAGTCCGTGCCGGCCCATCGTTCCGGCCAGCAGGCCCAGAAATCATCGTCCACGGCTTGGCCTTCCACCCCATTGACAGCATCCGAACGCGGGGATTCTAACGACCGGTGATCAAGGGGCGGACCCTTCTGCCGCACTCCGGTGACACCGCAGCACGGCGACGTCATTTCTCGTGTGCATCTGCAGCACTCAAGATCGCCAACTGCTGTCCAAACAGCCGGCCAAACGCTGCTACTTCACGACTTCACGTGAACGAAGCCAACACCTGAATACCGCATCTCCGGAACAAGTGCACTCCGCCAGTACCGCTGCGCACCCAGGGCCGCTGCGACCCCTGCGCCAGGGGCTACGAGCCCAGCCCCGACACCTACTTCACGTTCCCGGCCCCGGTCACTCACCACCCGGCCGCCTGATCCACGACCACCTTGGAAGGAGAGTCGCCGTGCCAACGGCCACCCCGACCACGTGATCCTCCGCTGACGGTCCTGGCGGCTGCCTGATCCACCCGCCCCGCGCACCGCGCGGGACGGGTGGTGACGGGGAGCCGGACAGCCCGGCCCGGAAGGGACTACGACATGACCCTCAACACCGACACCGCGACGTCGACCAGCGACCCGAGCCGGCACCTGGACGCTGCCTGCGCCACGGTCACCGGCGAGATCACCCGCACCGACAACAAGGCCTCGCTGTTACTGGCCTTCACCGGCGCGGTCCTCGCCGGACTCGCCACCCTCGCGGGCAAGAAGCTGCCACTGCCCGCCCAACTCGCAGGCGGCGCCGCCGGCCTCGCACTCGCGGCCGCCGCCGTGCTGCTGCTCCTGGTCGTACGGCCCAACCTCGGCGGCCGCGGCCGCACCGTTCGGGAGGGATTCCCGCTCTGGGCGCGGCTGGACGAGGCCGGCATCCGGGCCTCCATGAACGAGGACACCCGAACCGCCCGGATCAAGGCGCTCTCCACCATCGCGGTCACCAAGTTCACGCGCCTGGCCCGCGCGGTCGACACGATCCTCACCGCGCTCGCCCTGCTCCTGGTCGCCGCCATCCTCGCGGTCACCGGATGAGCATCCGGCCGTACGCGCTCGCCCCGGTCCTCACCGCCGCGGCCACCGTCGCCGCCCGCCGGACCCACCCCGCCGCACGCCCCGACACCGACAAGGAGCAGTAACCCATGGCCCTCACCCTGTTCGCCCACCGTCCCGAGCCCGTCGAAGCGCCGGCCCCCGAGCCGTGGCCGGAGACCGGCGAGACCTGGAAGCCCGAGGGCATCACCGTCGACGAGCGGTACTACAACCTCGGCCACGCGGTCGTGCTCGTCTTCCTCGCCAGCGGCTGCCACGTAGTGTCCTGCCTCGGCTGCCACTACCAGGCGACCAAGCTCAAGGCGCACTACAGCACCATCCTCACCCTGGACGAGGCGGCCGAACTCGCCAACACCCACGCGGCCGGCTGCCGGGCGCTGCCCCGCGACATCCCCGCCCGCCCCGACGAAGAAGCCGCCCGCGAACTGCTGCGCACCCTCGTACGCGGCCTGCGCTGCCGGGACGAGGGCCTGCGTCTGTGCCTGTACCACCTCGACACCCACCGCCTGAGCCTTCAGCGGACCGACGAGTGGATCGTGGGCGAACTGGAGCGTCTGGCCGATGACGAACCCGAGGTCCTGAAGGTCTCGGTCACCCAGTGGGGCACGGAGTTCTACCTGCAGAAGCTCCCCGAGAGCTGACCGGCCGTTCTCCGTGCGGCCCCGCCTCGCCGCCTTCGGGCGTGCGCCGGCGGGGCCGTGCGGTGTCCGCCCGGTCAGCAGAGACCAGGCGACCGGCCCTCCCCCTGGAGGTCACCGTGTTCCCAGCCCGCTCCCTCATCAAGGCCGTCACCAGCCGGCTCGGCCGTCTACACACCCGCCGAACCGACAGTGCGGGCGAATGGCAGCTCGCACACCACACCCTCGACGGGGTCGACACGATCCTGGCCGAGCAGACGGCGGCCGCGTACGCGGCCGCCGTCGACCACGCCTACCTCGCCGTCGTGCGGAACGTGGACGGCCTGCACGTACAACCCGGCGTCCTGGAACTCCACGACCGCATCCTCGGCGACACCCTCTACCTGGAAGGCATCCTGACCGGCGCCCGCGGCCGCTGCCTGGCTCCGGAACTCATCGAGCGCCTGGCCGACGCCGTCGACCACGGACACGAACTCACCCTGCTGCTCGCCGACACCGCCCGCGCCACCACGATCGAACACACCCCGACGCCAAGCCCGCACCAGCACGGCGAACCCCACCGTGCCGTCCCGTACTTCGCCAAGGCGGGTACCGGCGCCTGCCCCCACGGCGAGCGCCCCCACGCCCGGCACACCGGCTGCGACGACGACGTCCTGATCTGCCTCGACAGCCCCATCGGCGACCACTGCCCGGGCTGCCAGGACACGGCCGGCGAGCCGGTGCCCTGGATCCTCTGCCCGTACCGGCCCGCGTCCGGGGAGCCCCAGGACGGAGGCACGCTGTGAACCGGCACGACCCCAACCCGGCGCCAGGGCCGGAATCGGAGGAGGCGCTGAGCGTGCTCGCCGAGACCGCCATCGAACTCGCGGACACGTCGCGGAACTTTGCAGCCGGCCTCATCCGACGCGAAAGCGTCGCAGGACCAGCCGGCCACCTCCGCGACATCGCCGGCCGGCTCGCCGCGCACGCGGCCCGGGTCGACCACCTCCGCGACCACGCGTCGGCCCACCGATCGGAAGGACCCGAGATGAACCCGCTGGACCTCCCCGCCGGCGCCATCTGCGTGATGGTCGGCCCGCCGGGCTCCGGCAAGTCCACCTTCGCCGCCCGCTACCCCGACACCTGGCGCGTCTCCCTGGACCTCTACCGACACCTGGCCACCGACTCAGAAACCGACCAGTCATCCACCCCCGTCGCCGTCGAGATCCAAAACCTCCTCCTGGACGCCCGCCTCGCCCGCGGCCTCACCACGATCGTCGACAGCACCAACGTGCACGTCCACGTCAGGAACGGGCTGCTCGCCCGCGCCCGCTACTGGCAACGCCCCGCCATCGCCGTCCTGTTCGACGTCCCGCTGGCCACGGTCGAAGCGCAGAACGCGGGCCGCGACCGCGCGGTGCCCGTCCACATCGTGCGCGGACACCACCAACTGCTCCCCACCCCCGCCCGGCTGCACGACGAGGGCTTCACCGGCGTGTACCGGATCTCCGAACTCACGGCCGGAACCCCGCAGTGAGCCGGGCAGCCCCCGGCCCGCACCGGGCCGCCCTCCGGCGTGGTGGACCTGGCTACCAAGGCGCTCCGGGTTGGAACACTGCCTCTTCGCCATTCGGTGCGGCCGGCTTCACCGCGCACCGCCAGAGCGTCCCCAATCCCCGCCGCGACTACGGCGACCACCGCACCCCTATCACGATCCGGCTCGAGTTCTGACCCTGCCCGGCACGCTGAAGGAGCCCCGCTCATGCCCATGTCCGAGACCGCCCGCGCGTACTACGCCGCCCACACCCAGGCCCTGCGCGATCACGGCGCGATGAACGCCGCCCGCCTCTGGCCGCGCCAGGCCCTGCAATACACCACCGTCAACGGCGCCCGCTTCCTGCCGTTCCCGTCCCGGACGCCCATCCGGTCCGTGGCCCCGGCCGTCCGCTCCGCCCTCAAGAAGCACCTGGTGCACGAGTACGACGTCGCCGCCCGCGACGGCTCCCCGCTGCACATCGTCTACATCCGCCACGCCCCCGGCACCTGGTCCGGCGGCGAGGACGTCATCGACGTCTACGAGGTCCCCACCGAGGAGCCGGCCGTGCCGTAGCGGGTGATGGTCCTCCGTGCCGCCCCGGCCCCGTTCGACGGAGACCGGGGCGGTCGCGGTGGCCCCTCACCACCGAGCACAGAAGGGAGCTGGACGTCATGCTGCGCACCTACGAGGTTGACGTCCCCATACACGACACGACCGACTCGGCCCGGCGGGGTTGTGACTGAGCGCGATAGTTGGCCCCGACGGACAACTCCGATGCACAGAACGCGGGCAGGTACGGGAGCGACGTAGCCGAGGGCCAGCCGTTCGGCGCTCAGGACAGGGGCCCAGCAGCCGGGGGCTGCACGCCTCAGAGCATCGGCGAACCGAGAAGCCCCAGCTCAGCGCGCGCCTGCCGCCTCGCGCGGGCCTAGCGCGCGCAAGGGCCGAACGCCGGCGAATCGCCTATCCCCACGGGGTGGGGCCAGGGCGCTCGTGCCAGGTGCGGACCGCCGCCACCATGTTGACGCATCGGCGTCGCAGTTCGGCTCGTGCCTGCTCGAAGGCCATCTTGCGTTCCGCGGTGTGCATCTCCGGGGCTTCTTCCACGTACGAGGACTTGGTGTCGACTTCTCGGGCGGCGTCAAGGACATATGCCGCGTGCTGGAGGAGGTGTCTTGGAGCGGTGAGTTGCACTGCTGTCCAGCTGTGGAGGATTTTGACCGCTTGTTCTGGGCCTTCCGGCTGGTCGGCGAGGTAGTCCATCCTCTGGACTGCCTCGATGAACGTGGTGAGGGCCGTGTATTGGCGATCTACGTGCGAGGCCTGCCATGTGATGCGGGACGTCCGCCTCGCGGACAGGACAACCCCGGTCCACGTGATCACGGCCGCGGCCGTTGCGGCAAGGGGCGCGGACAGCTCGATCTGCATACCTCCGATCCTGGGAGGCCGTTGTCCTGAAAGCAGGACATTTGAGGAATTTCAGAGGTGGCGTCCCACCCGACGGGTCCGCGCTCCGACGGCCAGGGTGAATCCCAAACCCACTTCGGACGCTGCTGAACCGCGCACACCCTGACGACCCGCCTGCCTCGCTGGGAGGCCAGCCGTCAGGGGAGGGAGCCGAGGTTCAGCTGATTCTTGGTTACGGCAGCCATCGGGCGGAGACGTCTGTGGCTCAGCGCCAAGTTGGACCTTGAGCACGCTTCTCGGCCCTTGTGCGCGATAGATGGCCCGCGCGAGGCGGCAGGCCCGCGCTGAGCTGGGGGACTCTCGGTTCAGCGCTGATTGGCTGGCCCTCGGCCACGTCGCTCCCGTACCTGCCCGCGTTCTGTGCATCGGAGTTGTCCGTCGGGGCCAACTATCGCGCTCAGTCACAGGGGTGTGCACGTCTTCACCGGCGTCGCCGACTCCCCCGCCGCGGCCCTGCGCCGCGCGCACGAGGAGTACGACGCCGCGCTCACCGCGCACACGGCCGGACTCGAGATTCCCGGCAGGCAGCCGGACCCCTGGGGAGTGGCCGGGCTCCGGCCCGGCTGGCAGATGGAGTGGCCCGCCGCGAAGGCCGGCCTCTGGAACAACCCCTCCAGCCGGACCGTCCGCGCTGACTTCGCGCGCTGTAGCTCCGCCCCGGGACAGCCGCTCTGCTTGGCGGCTTCGTCGGCTGCCCCGGGCCCATCCATCCCGTACGAGACGAGACGGAGAACCCAAGTATGTCGCCCCTCCTGCGCGTTCAGGGCCGGTTCGGCCAGCGCACCCTCCTACTGACGACCGCCGCCGTGCCGTTGACCGGCTGGGCGGTCCACGCGGTCACGCTGCACAGGCAGCTCGCCGCCACCCGCCGCGACCCGTTGACCGGTCTGCTGCGCCGCGACTCCTTCACCGCCCGCGCCCGCCGGCTCCTGGCCCGCCGCGACGACCTGGCCGTGGTCATGGTCGACGCCGACCATTTCAAGGCCGTGAACGACACGATGGGGCACCCGGTCGGGGACGCCGTCCTCGCCGCGTTCGGCGCCCGGCTCACCACGTGGGCGGGCCCGCGCGCGTCCGTCGGCCGCCTCGGAGGCGATGAGTTCGCCGCCGTCGTCCAGGTGCCCGCCGCGCGCCTGGAGCAGCGCCTCGCGCAGCTGGTCCGGATGCTGCACACCCCCGTCGTCCTCGAGGACGGCCGCAGCGTCGACGTCGCTGCCTCGGTCGGCGCCGCGAGCACCGGCGTCTTCGGCACCCGCGACCTGACCGTGTTGCAGCGGGCCGCCGACGCCGCCCTGTACGACGGCAAGCACTCCGGCCGCGCCCACCTCGCCACCGCCGCCCACGTCATGGTCCCGTCCGTCAACGGTCGCCGGGCCGGCCGGCCGGGCACGGCAGTCTGGGGGCGAGCGGCATGAGCACCGGAATCCTTCCGCCGGCGGGCGACTGGATCCGCGGAATCAGCATCAAGCAACCGTGGACCACCGCCATCGTCGCCGGGGCCAAGACGATCGAGAACCGCCCTCAGCCCTGGTCTTGGCGTGGCCTGGTGCTGCTGCACGCGGGCCTGCAGACCGATCGGCCCGCCCTGTGCCTGCCGCTGGTCGCCCGCACGATCCGCGGCCGCGACCTGCCGACCGGCGCCGTGGTCGGCGTCGCCCGGCTGACCGGCTGTCACCAGGACCCGGACGGTTCCCCTCCTTGCACCGAGTGGGCGGAGCCCGGCCTGTGGCACCTGGAGCTCACCGACGTCCAGGAGCTCGCCCTGCCGATTCCCGCACGCGGGCAGCTCGGGCCTTGGAAGCCCACTGAGGACATGGTCGCCTTGGTGCGTCGGCAGCTGCCCGACCTGCGTCCGTGAGCACCCGCCGTCGCCCCGCACCCGCACCGCCCGAGCCGGCCGCCGTGCCGGTCCAACTTCTGGCTGGCACGACGGCGGGCACTTCGCCTGGCCCGAGCGGTGCGTGCTGTGCCGGAAGACCACTCCGCTGAGGTCCCACGACGGAGAGGCCGTGCACAAGACGTGCGCGGAACTCTGGAACGCGCGGAATCCCGGCGAGACCCGGTTCGTCTCCGACCCGCCCAAGAGCGGCAAGAGCAAGGACCACGCCTGAACTTTCCCTCCAGACGGAGGCCCCCATGAGCAGCACCGAACGCGACGTCGACCACGCCCTCGCTTACCCCGAGCCGCCCGCCTCCCCGCTCTGGCACCGCCACGGCGCGCAGGCCCGCCCGCTCACCGATGCCCAGAAGCGGCGCAACCGCGAGCTGCTGGACATCGCGCAGCGCACCACCCGACCCCGCTCCCCCTCGCACCACCGAGACCCTGGCGGAGGCCAGCTAATGGACACCAAGCACTGTGCCGTCGACGGCTGGGTCGACGCGGTCCCCGTTCCCGGCCCGCGCGACACCGTCTTCTTCGACCTGGTCGTCCGGCTCGCCGACATCGACGCGCTCGACGACGACTCCCCCGACACGGTCGTCACCTGCACCAGCGGCGACCCTTGGATCACCTACGAGCTGCTGAACGGCATACAGCCCGGCGACCTGCTCCGCGCGACCGGCACCCTGGTACAGCCACCGGTGCCCGGCGAGCCCGCCCGGCTCACCGTCGACGCCTTGGAGGTCCTGGACACCGCGCTGGTCCCGGTCCTGCGGGAGATGGTGCTCGACAGGTTCGGCGACTACGTCGTCATCTTCGACGCCGACCGCGACCAGGTCCCCGTCTTCACCGCGTACGGGGCGTGGGTCGGCCTGGCGGACAACCCCGACGCCATCGCCCACCTCATCGACATCCACGAGCGCGTGAACGGCGGCGACGCCTGATGGCCGCCACGACGCAGCCCCGGACCGTTCTGGAGCGCTTCCCCGCCGGCCATCCCCGCGGCTCCTGGTCAGCCGACGAATACGCCGCCGCCCAGAGCGCCCAGGGCACCGCCGCCTGGGGGTCGGCTGCCCGCCCGACTGCCCCCACCCCGAGCGCAATTGCTACCTGAACAGCGTTGCCCGCCGCCACGGGGTACCGGTCTGCACCACCCTCACCGACACGGTGACCGCAGCCCTCGCCCTCTCCCGTTGACCCCACCCGCTCCGGCCGCCGGGACCATCACGGTCCCGGCGGCCCCGTCGAAAGTGAGGGCCGATGCCCACCACGGTCTTCGACCAGTTCACCCGCCGCACCGCCGACGTCACCGCCCAGCTCACCACCCTCGGCATCCCGCTCACCGCGCCGACCCCGCCGCCCGCCGACCCCGACCCCGCCGACCCGTGGGCCAGTAACTACGCCGTGCCGGTCGACCGCTCCACCCTCGCCTGGTGCACCGCCGTCCAGATGCTCGCCGACCACCACAACACCGGCATCGACCGCCAAGTCCTCGCCGCCGACGCGCTGCTGCGCGAGCTCGGGGTCCGCGGCCTCGCCCAGCTCCACTCCGACCTCCACCACGGCGCCCCCATCGACTACCGCTTCACCCCCTGCCCGTACTGCTCCGGCATCGGTGAGGACCCCACCCGGCCGGACTGCCAGGACGCCGGGTGCGCGCCGTGGCTCGAGTTCGCCGGGCACGATCACCTATGCCCGGTGTGCCACGGCGACGACTACCAACCCCAGTGGTTCGCCGAAGAGCACATGACCGAACTCGAAGAACTGCTCGCCGACGCCATCGAGGAGAACGAAGAACGAGCCCCGCTCCGTTACTGGATCCGCACACGGCTGCGCCGCCGGATGGTGCGCACGTGACGGCCCGCTACCGCCGCCGCCCCCGCGGCACCGGCCCCCTGTACCCCGGAGTCCAGAAGACGGGCGCGGAGATCACCGCATGCTCGCCGCCCGCCAGAGGCCGGCCTCCTGGACCGGCCGCGGCGACGTCGCCGTACGGATCGGTGAGCGCGGCCTGGAGCGCGGACGCCCACTCCCCGAGCAGAAACCCGACGTCGACCCCGTTGCCCGGGTCCTCATTCGTCCCGACGCCGAGACCGCTTTCACCTGCACGCTCCACTGCGTCAGGACCCGAATTCAAGGCGCGTGGACCGAGTCCTGCCACCTCCTTACCCACACCCTTTCCGGACGCGACCTTCCACCCGACATCGACCTGAGCGCCTGAGCAGACAAGAAGCGGCCCCCGTCCCCCGGACCTTGATCCGGGGGACGGGGGCCGCCTTTTGTGTTTCCGGGGGACTCCCGGCCGCTTCAAAGTGCCCCGGCCGGGACACTTCCTGGGATCCGTTGGGCTACAGCTCCTTAAGAAGCAGTTCGGCAACCTGGCTTCGGAAGGCTGGGCTGCTGGAGGCGGAGAGGTCGACAACGAATGCCTCAGCCGACCCAAGCAGTTCGAGATAGCGTGCGATGGCTCGCCGCCGTTCCTCGGGCTGGAGCTTCTCAAAGATGATGTCCATGCTGGCAACGCCATCGGCCCACGGCATCAGCGGACGCTTCGGTACCTCCGTAATGGCACGAAGCTCTGAGCGTGGGTCGGGCAGTTCCGGCGGAGCTTGCCGGCCGTCACTGGCCAGACTCTCAGTCCGGATGGTGGCAGAGCCGATACCTGAGGGACGGTCGGTGGGGGACAGCAGCTGGTTTACCGCGGTAAACCGAGGCTGCTCCGCGTCGACGGTCGTCGCGGATGCGTCGGCATGATGGGCACCTACCGGATTCCGGTTTACCGCGGTAAACCCACCCGGGTCTGCCACAGCAACTGGCGCGACTGGGGCAGCAGGGGCGGCGTCGGTCTTCCGTGCCCGGGGGGCCCGGGGAGCTCGCTCGGCTGCCGCGCGCCGCTGAACCTCGAGCGCCCATGCCTCCACCTGGTCAGTACGCGGCAGGCCGGCGATGTCCCGAGCGACACGCACCGGCATCTCGCCCTGGGAGACCAGGCTCTGCAGTTCGGGTACCAGTTTCAGGAGCTTGCGCTGCTGGCTGACCCACCCCTTCGTCTTCTCGTAGTGCTCGGCTACCCGGTCGGCCCCCCCAAGCTGCTCAACCATCGTCTCAATACCGATGGCGCGCTCGATGGGGTCCAGGTCCTCGCGGTCGTTGTTCTCGGCGAGGACCGCGTCAAGGAAGTCGGCACGAGATTTCGCGACGTCCTCGTTGTGCACGACATTGAGCGTCGACAGCCCGACAGCGAGGGACGCACGGAAGCGACGCTCGCCATTGGCGATGACGTACGGCAGCGCCCCGACGCTGTCCTCCTCCTCAGGCCAAAGCTTGAGATAGGCAGCACGCGAGACCACGACAGCAGGCTGCAGCTGGCGCTTCTTGAGCTTGAGACCGAATTCCCTGAGGTCATCCTCGGTGCCGAAGTTGCGGCGAGGGTTGAACCGGCTGGGCACCATCTTCGACAGTGGCAACGTCAGCAGGAGCGGATCGCTCCGGCCAGGAACGTCATCGACCTTCTGACCCGCGAGTGACGCGAGACTGGTGCGGCGTCCGACGGACATTACGCACGACCCCCGTAACCCAACTCCAGAGCCAGGCGGAAGAAGTCCTCGCGAGCCTCCATGGCGACCCGGTTCTTGGCGTACTGGGTGACAACCTTGCCCTCGACCGAGGCCCGGGTGTGGACCTTGTATCGCCTTATGACTGTTTCGGCCCGCGGCCACCCCTGCGCGTCGATGTACTCCTGGGTGTCCACAAGGTCCGCCGTGCCATCACGAGGGTCCCAGTTGTTGATGATGACCTTGTACGGCAGACCCGTGGGCTCGATGACCTTCGCGATGGTGCGCGCAGTGGGGTCGAATGCGAGACCCTCGGGCGGCATCGGCACGATCACGTCATGCGCGTACTTCAGGGCTTCGAGAAGGAGGTTCTCATCCTGGAGGCTGCCGGGGGTGTCGATGAAGACGTGCTGCAACCCGTCCTTGCTCTTCTTGAGGACATCAGCGACCACGGCGCCCAGGTTGAGGGTCGTGGTGGTCTTGCCGACCCCACCCTTCTGATTGGCGATCACGTGGACTCGTGCGCCAGTGTCCTGGAGGATCTTCAGGTTCTCGGGAGACTCGTGCTCCTGTGAGAAGTCGAAGGGCAGATCAGTGATGCGGTTGGCCCACCAGACGGTTGACGCCTGAGGGTCGATGGATACGACGTACACGCTTGCTGGCATTAGATGCTCGCTCCGTTTGCTTCCCGATGGATCCGGTACTTCGGGCTGAGCGGAATGATGCCAGATAGCGCTGTCCGATTTGTGTCCAGGGCCGCCAGGTTCGCCAACGCACGCTGGTTTACCGCGGTAAACCAAGCAGGCTGGGCGCCGATCAACAACGACGCTTGAAGCCAACCCCCTCTGTAGGAACGGTTCCTGGCTCGGAGGGACGAGAGCACCTGGTCTGTGGCCGGCTCCGTCGTCCGCAAGATCAAGGACTTCGACTCCAAAGCCTGGGCGTGTCCGTGCGGTTCCCTCCCGCTCTGGAGCCCATGCCTGAGCCCGTATCTCCTCAGGGCGCTTCGACCTCGCGCACGGAGATCGTGCTGATTCCACACGGGCGTCGGCAGACAGCGCGACACTGAGGACCCGAACAGAGGGGAGTGGCACGTTGCCGAAAGAGCGTGACCAGATCTCAGAGAAGTACGCCAGCCTCCCGGAACCGTTACGGCGGACCATGGAGACCCGCGAACCGATTCCGACTCCATGGCCAGAGCTCACCGAGCTTGCCGAGCTGAACCATCGCCACAAGGTCGGCATCATTGCCCAGCGGGGCAGCCGCGAGGCGAAGATCGGCAGGGATGTCGCGGTCCACGCCGCCAAAGCCGGTGTCCCCACCGTTCTGTACACCGGCTACCCGCCGGAGACCATTTCCGGCTGGCTATCCATCGACGAGACTCCCACTCCCACTGCCGACGACGTGAACGCACGGGCCAAGCGACTGATCAACGGGGAAAAGCCAGCGTTCATTGTCATCGAGCGCTACGAACGTCTCCATCCCGTACCTCCGCATTCTTCCGAATGGGACGAGCCGGTCGACGATCCGCACGACGACCCCGAGAACGAGCCGGACTCGTGGGCGGATCAGCTCATGTGGTCAGTCCGGGACATCAGGATCGACATCCCCATGCTGCTCACAACAGTCGTCACCCCCGAACCAGACCTCTCTCGGCGCATGTCCCAGTGGCTGCACATCGACCACCCCGCCATGGTGATGACCGATGTCTGCAAGCCGACGCTGCTGCTGAACCGCACCAGCCCCCACACCGTCGAGGCGCTGATGGCAGTCGATCCGCACGAGTACCGGACTGGGTACCGCAACAGCCTTAGCTGGACTCCGCTGAACCTAAAATGAGTCGTAAGACCCGCCCCGTCACGATCGCCAGCCTGTACAGACCGACGCGCTGCCGGCCACGGACCACGCGTCCGTGGCCGGCAGCGCGTAACGACTTCCACCGGCCTCGTTCAACGGTATGGATGGAGATGTCGGCGGGCGAACTACTGAGAAGCGACCGGAGTTGCGGCCTTCGAGGCGCGGCACCCTCGGATTCCGGTAGCGGGCAAGAACGCCCTTGGGCCGCATCCGTGCCGCGCGCCGCCCGCTCGAGTACGGACCGGTGCCCGCCGTCGCCGACCAGGATTCGCCGGGGGCTTCCGGGCGGATCGGCGCAGAGCGTTCCGCCCAGGACGAGCTCCGCCCGTCCGTCTCGGCGTCGGCGAACCCGCCTCATCTGGGTGCCGTCTGCTGGGGGAGGGGCCCCGCAGCTGACGGACCACGCTGGGCAAGCCTGCGAAGGACAGGAGGGCAACCCCCTTGACCGGTGAGGGTTCCATGGCGGGCAAGGGGGGTATGGCCGTGGATTCGCAGGCTTGCCCAGGCTCCCTCGGCGCGCGGGGAGTTGCACCGGCGGTTGTCTGCAGGGGTGGCTGCAGAGGGAGACTAGGCGTTGCACCGGAGGTGTGACCGGGAGTGGGACCCCCTAAACCGGAGTGGGCGCGTTCCGGCAGGTCAGACCCCGTGGGCAAGCCCGAAATGAAAAACGACACCTCTCTGTCCACGCAATAGCCGTGGTGAGAGGTCTCTGGCGTGGCCGGGGCGAGGATGACTGCGGCCGTCCCCGACGGCTCCGGCCCTGCTTGCTCTACAACATGCCCTACAACTGGCCTTTCAACTTGCTCTCCAACTTGCTCCACAAGTAGCCCTACAACTTGCCTCCAGACTGGGCCGGCGCGAGCTGCGGTGCCCTGTGGCCTGGTGGTCAAGGGGTCGTCCTGCCGGATACGCACGCCGACTACTTCGGTACGACACCCTTCCGAGACGACGGGGACGGCAGAACCTCCTGTGCCCCCCGCGTGTTGGGCACTGGCCGACGTGAGGCTTCCGCGTTCTTGGCCGAGCATGGCGACTGCGCCGAAGCGCCGATCCCGGTCGTGTGGTGTTCGAGACCAGCCGTGGCCTGCCGGTTGCCGGGCCGGGCGACGGCCCCGTGATGGTGGAGTGGGCACGTTACGGATCGGACATCCGGTGGCTGGCTGATGCCTCATGGCCGTCGAGGCATGTGTCGGCCGCCGACGCAGAGGCGGAACTCGGGTCCGGTGATCGCCTCGTCCGAGGGCCTGCGCAAAGGAGTCCGAAGTACCGGATTTTCAATGGAAGGGGAGGGTCCGCAACCCTGTCGGCTCCTGGGCGAGGCTGCTGTGGGTCCGCGACACGCTGAGCCGGATTGACCCTCTTGACATCTCAAGCCACAAAAATCGTCGCACGTCTGTTCGTCTTGCCGGGCTACTGTCGCCCCTTCCACCCGTAGAAGGGAAAGAAGCTGTGCGTCAGAACGCCGCCAGCAACACCGTGTTAAGAATTGCCGCCACCCTTGCCGCCACCCTCGCTTCCGTCGTGGGAACGACGGCCGCGGCTCCTGCCCAGACCACCGCTGATACCCGGCCCGCCTCGATCGCAAGGCCGCTGACACCCGACACGGACACAACCCGAAGCCCGAGAGCAGCCCGGCAGCGCGTCTGGCCATCAGCCACAACACGTGCTCGACGCCCACTTCCGACGGCCGCCACAGCTGCCTCGAGGTCACGGACACACCACACAACGGCGGGCTGAGGCCATCGCCCGGACTTGCCGCTGGCGTCACGCCACCGCAGTGGTGCGACCAGGCCAACAACCAGGTGTGGGGCACCCGCACCCAGGCATGCATCTGGCAGACGGTCACCTACACCACCTACCGCGTCAGCAACGGACAGCGGACGACGACCGGGCAGGCCAACCTCATAGTGATGCAGTACAACTACACCGACACCGGTCTGGGCCGCTACGCGCACCAGATCGACACGTCGATGTACAGCGGCTGGGGAGACGCGACGAAGGCCACGATCGACGGGCAGGCGACGCTGACGGGCCCCTGCACGCGCACCAGCGCCACTTTCCCCGCCAAGCCCCTCTCGCCCGTAAACAGCTGGAACACCGGAGAGTCCTTCTTCGACAGCTCACTCGTGGGCCCCGCGACAAAGGGCAAGTGCAAGACCATGTGGTACCTCACCTTCAACAATGCGGGCTACGACCCCGCCGTTGTCGACTATTCGATGAACGAGGTGCGCTGCGACAACGCCACGGCCGGTCGGCCGGGCATCGGGTGTGTCATTCCGTGGGTGGCCTCCAACCTTGTCTACACCCGCACCGCGACGCCTGAGCTCGCCGACCACGTGACCAAGGCGCAGGCCAGCGGGCTGCCGTCACGGTTGACACGGACCGAGGACCAGACCGTCATCGATTCCAACCGCACCAAGGCCTGCGGGTCCGCTCCGAGCGTCCCCGGAAAGTCCTGCGACGAGTACCCGATCGCCACCTCGGAGCAGGGGCTGAACGCCGGAGGGACGCGGCGTACCCACCCCGGCTGCGGGTTCACCGGCGTGCCGGCCGGGACCGGCCCCGTCGGCGCCAGCGTGTGCATGATCGCTGCGACGGGGACAACAGCTCGCAGGGCGGCACGAACACTCAGTTCTTCCGGCGCGATCGCGTCCTTCAGAGCGACCCGTTCAACGTGGTCGTCCAGTAAGGGCAGTGCAGGCCCCGGACCGGCCGGGGCGGCGCCGTTGCGTGGCGGCCGAGGCGGTGATTACCTCGCCTGGCAGTGGCTGCGCCGTACGACACAAGGAGCGGTGATGACGATCCACCAGGCCCCGGTCTTCGTCAACGAAGGTACTTTCGGGATCTTCGACCATGGCGAAGTACCCATCGAAAGCGCTGACTGGTCCGGTGACTTGATTGCCCCGATGTCCGCAGGGGCGATGGTGCGGACCGGCATCAACACCGGCAACGTGCAAGTTGAGGTCCGGACAGGGCCTTCGCAGGTCTCGTCGGGAGAATGGGAGGAGGCCGCGACGGCGCAGGTCTGGTCGCCCACGGGCAGCCTGCGCATCGAGTCGGTCGTCGACGGGCCGCAGTCGGAACTTCCGGTCCTGTCGGCCTCCGGCCCGGGCTGGTACGAGCTGGAGGTCAAGGCACGCGGGCGCCGACAGGCCCCGGACGCTTCCCTCCTCGAATCCGCCGAGGCCTACCTGATCACCCTTCGCCCGGTTCCCGAGAAAACACCGCCCGCCCCCGCCGGAGCGGACACTGCGCCGGACCCGGACGAAGAAGCCAGGCGACGACGACTACTTCAAGGATGAGCGGAGACCGCAAACCGTCGTCTCCCGCCCCTGCGACGAGGGGCGGGACACCGCCATTCGCGCAGCTCTTCACCGAGGTCCGGTCACTCGCTGATCGTCCTCCCGGAATGTGTGCCAGAACCCGCTTGAAACCTACGCAGCCACGCTGACCTGCCGCCAGGCCGCCGAACAGACACGCCGCCCAAGCGCAACGAGCTGCGGTCGCTGTCCGAGCTGCGCGACGGCCGGCGAGGGTCGGCGGTCGCTGGCGCGGGCCGCGGCCGCGGAGTTGTGGACGCGGGTGCGGCCGGTGGTCGACGTCGTCTTGACGGCTGTCGAAGTCGTCGCCGCGGTGTACGTGAGGCGTGACGCGTTCAAGAACCATCACCTCCTGGCCGAGGCCCGCCTCACCTCTGCCCCTGTCCGGAGGCGCGGGCTAGAGTCCTCTCCAGTCCGCGCCGACATGGGTGCGCGGGTCAGGACCGGTGCCCAGAGCGCTCTGGGGCAGTACGACCGGACCGAACTGGGCCCCGGCGCATCCGTGAGGGTGTACCGGGGCCACTTTCGTGTGCGGGCGGGCCGACCAGGAGTCCGGTCGGCCGGGGGTCTCGCTAGGGAGGCTGCGGCGGCAGATTGGTCTGGGCACGGTCTCTTCCTCGACGGGTTGACCCGGTGGGCGGGAGCCCGGCCTGAGCGCTGGGCGAGCCGAGGATTGCGCCGGTCATGTGCGGGTGACGGTGTATCCGTCCGGGACGCTCGCGAGGATGAGTGCGAGCTCCGGGTTGTCGACGGGCGGCACCCCTGGAGGAGAACGGCGGAGACCTGTACGGGGCGCCCGGGTGGAGTTGTCCGGGGGCGACACGATGGCCCACCCGCACGACCTGACATCCCCGTCGGCACGCTGCCGAGCGGGATTCGCGCTTCAGCCGCTCCGGTCTGGAGGTCTAGTCAGTTTCACGCGTGGAAGTAGCCGTGAGCCCGTCGGGTCAGGGGCCGGTGAGGATGTCGTGGGTGCCGATGCGGCGCCAGATGACGTGGGGCGTGCCTGGACGGAGCGTGGCTCCGTACTGCCAGGTGGCGCGTCCTGCGGGTCCAGTGCCCATGGACCAGGTGAGTTCGTAGATGCCGGGGAATCCGCTGATGTTCTTCACGCGGAGGCCGGCGCGGATGCGGCTTCCGGTGCGCAGGTCGTCGACGAATGCGGTGACGGCTCGGCGGAATCGGCGGTGCTGTTCGGGTGTGAGGCGGTCGAGGTCGGCGGTGAAGCGGGGCAGGGACTCGTACGTGGGCACGGCGTTCTCCTCCATGAAGCACGAAGCCCCCGGCCGGTGGCCGGGGGCGGGGGTGGCTGTTCGTGGTGAAGGGCGTCGGTGACGTGGTCTGTTCAGCGGTTGCGGGTGGTGGGGGCTGTCGTGTGCTGGTGTGCGTTCCATGACGCTCGATTGGGTTGGAGTGGGATTCCGTGGGTGGGGCGCAGCATTCGCACGGCTGCCGTCAGTTCTCGTAGCGGGTGCGCATCGCGCTCTTGGGCGCGTACTGCCTCGCAGCCGGCACATCGCCGCACGGTGATCCAGGTGCAGGCCGGGTGGCTCTGTTGGGCGGAGGGGCGGGCGCGGCCGTACTCGATCCGGAGCGGTCGGTGGCACAGCGGGCAGGGGTCTTCGTGGAGCAGTTCGTGATTCGTGCGGCGGACTGTGCATACGCGCGCGGGCTACCGTCTCGGTCTGCCGCGGCGGCCCGCCTGGCGGGCGCTGGGGGTAAAGAGTTGGTGACGGCTTCCCGCCCGGCGGGACGACCCCCGGCCCGTGCTTCTGCGGAGGTCATGAGCGGGTTTCCATGACCGGGTGATCAGCAAAGGTGACCTCCGTCCGGGAGACGGGGTGCGGTACCTGTTCCGCGGCGTGATGGTCGGCGACGGTCGGCGCCCTGCGGGCACGTCGCTGCGCGCCGCGCAGGAGGAGGCCGGTGTTCCGCCCGGTGTGTGGAAGGGCCGGGGCCTGGCCGCGGTCGGCCTGTCGGCCGGGGACGTGGTGACCGAGCGGCAGGCCGAACTCCTCCTCGGCGAGGGCCGGCACCCGGACGCCGACCGGATCGAACGCGAGCGCCTGGCGGCGGGGGACACCCCGGCGAAGGCCCGGCGGGCGACCGTGCTGGGCAGGCCCATCGAGCACAATCAGTCGCCCGAGACCGACCAGGCCAAGAAGCGGACGGCCTGGCTGGGCATGGACTTGGTGTTCCGGGCGCCGTCGACGGTGCACATCGCGTGGGCCCTCATGGACGACGAGACCCGCCGGGTGCTGGAGCTGTGCCAGGACATCGCCCGGGACAAGACGCTGGCGTGGCTGGAGGAAGCGGTCGCGGAGATCCGCTGGAAGAGCGCCGGCACGAGGCGCGCCCGTGTCCGCGACGGTCTGATCGTCGCGGTCTTCCGGCACTACGAGTCCCGCGCCGTCGATTCGCGGCCCCTGCTTCACGACCACGCCGTGGTGTCGATCCGTGCCCGTCGCCCGGACGGCACGTGGGGCAACCAGACCGCCGCCGCACTGATGACGCACATCGTCGCGGCCGACACCCTCTACACCCTCCACTTCATGGAGGAGGTCTCGGCCCGGCTCGGGTGGGCGTGGGAGCCGCGCGAGGTGACCCCGGGTCGCCGCCCCGTCATGGAGATCGCCGGGATCGACCAGCGACTCATCGGCTGGCAGTCCACCCGCCGCCAACAGATCGAGGACGCGCTCCCCGTCCTGGTGGCCGAGTACGAGGCCCGGCAAGGGCACCCGCCGGGGGAGCGGGCCGCCTACGTACTCGCCTGCCAGGCCGCCGACCAGACCCGCTCACCCAAGCGCACAGAACTACGGTCGCTGTCCGAGCTGCGCGCGGCCTGGCGGGACTCGGCGACCCAGGCATACGGAGCTGACGTCGTCGCTGGGCTGCTGGCGCGCGCCCGAGCAGCGGCCGCGGCGATATGGGCCCGGGTACGCCCGGTCGTCGACGTCGCCCTGGCGGCCGTCAACGTCGCCGCCGTGGTGTCCGTGATGCGCGGCGGGTTCAAGCACCACCACCTCCTCGCCGAAGCCCGCCGCCACCTCTCCTACGTCCTGCGCGGCCGCCCCCACCGGCCCGGCCTGGACGAGGAGATGGTCCAGGCGGCCATCGACGGCTACACCCGCCCGGCCAGCCGGCGGATGATGACCGCCGACCTGCGCGACCTGTACCCGCATGACATCGGGGACCAGGCCGTGCTGCGCGCGCTGACCCGGAAGAGGTCCGCCTCCCCGTACGAGCGAGCCCGTCTTGCCGCTGCCGCACTGACCGCCCGCGTCCACGCGCTTCGCCGCGCGGACCGGCTGAACTTCCGGCCCCGGCCGCGCAACGTCAGCGTGCCGGCCACCCTGAGCCCCCGCGCCGGGCGGAGGACCGGCCAGGATATGGAGCCGATGACGGACGTCGCCGCGGCGGAGCAGACCAGCCGGACGCTGGAGGCCGCCGCCGCCGAGATGGCCGCCCGCCTCCAGGCCGGCATCCGGGAACGAGCCGCCGCCCCTCGCCCCTCTTCCAAGTCTGCGGCGGCTCCGCCGCCGAGCGCCCAGCAGCCTGTCCAGCCCGCGCCGGGCCGGACCACACCCACCGGAGGAATCGCATGACCAGCACGCCGCCCGCGGACCCGAGGATCGAAGCCGTCGCTGCCCGGCTGAAGGAGGCCGCCCAGAAGCGCGCCGAGGCGTACGCGCCGCCGACGGACTGGCAGCCGGTCTGGAAGCGGCCCCGGAAGCCGAAGACCATCAAGGCGAAGAAGGAGCAGTTGGCCAAGCAGCACAAGCGGCTCAAGGCGGCCGGTGTCCGACGGTTCTACGGTGCCCAGTCGCGTCGGCCGCGGCCCCGGCAGAACCGTATCGGCAGCGCCGCAGCCCGCCGCGACGCCCGCGCCCTGTCCCGGATGCGGCACTCGAACGCCTGGCTGTGGTGACGAGCTCGGCAACCGCAGCCGGGCGCTCACCGCCGACGCCCGGGGCATCACGGTCGCGGTGTGGGTGAACCCATGCCCCGGTTGAAACGGGGCGAGCCCTGGTACGAGACCGGCGTCGACGACCCGGACCGTCGCCGCCGGCGCTACCCCGAGCCCGCCGCCCGGTGACCGGCGCTGGGCAAGCCCAAGGGGAGCCTGGGCAAGCCGCCCCGAACACCGGCTTGCCCACCCCGGCTGTCCGGGCGGCATCGGTCATGGCCATCCCGGGATTCCCGGCGGGGTGCACCTCACCGATGGCGGGTTGTCCTGTGACAGCGATCATGGACTGATTGTCACCGAAGTTGGACCAATGCCGGTTTGTGACAGCGAAGATGGACCGCCGCAGGTCAGCGCGCTGCAAGAGCCTCCGCCGAAGCTGTCGCCTGGCACTCTGGTCGCTCCCTCAGCGACCGCTGGATTCGTCCTCGCTGGTGATGACCACCGCCGCCCACGCTCTCTCGCGACGGCAGCAGATCGGCCTTGACCTGCGGCGGTCCATCTTCGCTGTCACGAAAGGAGCTCGGTCCAACTTCGGCGGCAATCGGTCCAGGTCCGGTGGCACAGGGCACGGGTGACCGGTCACCGCCTCGGCGGGAGTTGCATGGGCCGGTCACGGCGCTGACGTGCTGATTGACCGATTCCGGGAGACGGATCGGTCACGCCCGGCCCGCCGATCGGTCACGGGATCCGCTGGGCAAGCCTTCACGCGGAGGGCTTGCCCAGCGTCCGGGCCGCAGGGCGGGACGGCTCCTGAAGTCCGCGGAGCACCGTCCGGGACGCGGCGCCCCGAAGCCGGCCGACACCACCTCGTCGGCCGTAGACCAGTTTCATGAGCGAAGCCAAGCAGGAGAACCCCGCCGGACTTGAGGTCCACGATCCCAGCGCCATGTGGCGCGCACTGACCCGACTTCACGCGACCCACCCCGAAGCGCCCGACCGCTTTCTTCCCTTCCTGAGGCCGGAGGTGTTGCTGTCTCTCACCCGGTCGGAACTCCTCTGGAGGACGCGGGTGGAGCTGGCGGGCGGAGAGACCATGGCCGACCTGCATGACCTGGTAGGGGATTTGGTGCCCGCCCTGGATACGGACGACAGGCACGCCCTGCCCGGGGAGACGCTGGAAGTCGTGGTGGGCACCCGGCACGAACTCGCCCTGCACCCGGCCCACGTCGACGGCCTCACCCGGCTCCTGCGCGAGGCCGTCGGCACCATCGGGGCCCGCGGCACGCCCGGGGGCGGCCGGTGCTTCCACTGCGACGGCACCGGCCGTGCCCGCCCGCTGTGGGAGCCGGCCGCCGGGCAAGCCTGAACGACTGGGCAAGCCCAAGGCGACCCTGGGCAAGCCCGGCCGCACGACGGGCTTGCCCAGAGCCGGGGGCCCTGCGGGGTTCAGCGTCGGTGGCGCCAGTGCTGGTGGACTTTGAGGACCTCGTAGCTCCACGCGGTGTGCGGGCGGGCGCCGTACGGGGGCTTCCAGCCGAGCTGTTCGGCCACGGCTGGGAACCGGGGGTGCATCTGCCGGTCTTCGACGGTGACGAGCGCGGACAGGAGAGGTTCTCCCTTGCGGCCGTCTTCGTCGACCAGCCACAAGAGGACGCACTGGTCGTCGGCGTGGAGACGGGGCAGGCCCGGCAGGCGCTTGTGGACCTGGGGCCAGGTAGTGGTGGAGCCGGCCCGGGCGGTCTGCTCCAGCAGGGGCCTCAGCTCGGTCGCGAACTCCCACAGCTGCCCGGTTTCCAGGAGCGCCGGCTGTTCCCTGCGGGGCGTGCGAACCTTCACGACCGGCGTTAGGTCCGGGGCCGGAACCGGTGTGGGCACCGATACCGGGACAGGAGGCCGAGGCGGTGCGGTGGAACGCCGTGGTGCCGCAGGCGGCGTGACCTTCCGGCCCGACGACCGGACGACGGATTCGCCGGCCGGGCCGATGTCCGGTCGCACCCGTAGCGGGGCGGCGACGGGTTGCTTGGGCTGGGGCGGCACGGACTTCAGCGGAGCCGCGGCTGCTTGGCGGCGCTCTTCCTCCTGCCACCGGCGGGAGCCCAGGACTTCCTTGAGATCTTTCAGCTGGGCCCGCTGCTCGCGGGTCTCGCTCGGTGGAGCTCCGGCCGCCTGCTGCCACGCCAGAGCGTATAGATCGGCGGCGACCGCGACGGCGTACCGGTCGATGGCCCGCTTCAGTTCGGTCAGTGTGTGGTTCAGCGTGCGGCGGACCGTGGCGATCTCCATCGCGGTCCTGGGGGCCTGGCCTGTGGTCCGGCGACGGAAATCCGTCTGCCAGGCCGCACCACCACTGAGTCGCACCCGGTTGTTCCCCAAGCCCATACTCCCCCCGAGCTGCACAACAGATTCCCAAACGGTCGGGCAGGCCACCGCTCAGACGCAAGAGAGCTGCCAGCCAAGAAGGGACATAGGCCGGGGCGCGGACCCGTTGCGGCCGGCTGGCCAAGGTGCTGGCCGAAGTGCGGCATGGAATTCGCGGAGGCGGCCCGCAGCCACCCCGTCATGGGACACCCTGAGTTATCTGGTGGGAGGTGGAGGCGTTGGGGCCGGACGAGCTCCGGCGCCTGGTCCTCGCCGCCGTCGCCCCGTACATCGACCGCGACGTCCTCGCGCAGCAGAGCGCCCGCGAGGCACAGCAGCGCTGCGCATTGTCCGAGTTCCTCGACGGGTGGGGCAGCGGAGAAACGTCCGCCTGAGCCTTCAGTACGTCTCGAAGTCGGGTTCCCAGTCCGCGTCGGACTCTTCGGAGTCGTTGAGTATCTGGACTATCTGGACGGCTCGACGTCGGTCGTGTCCAGGCTGTACGAGTGGCCGCAGCCGGGTCTGAGGGTCGCCCGCCGGCCCGTGTCTAAGCCCTCCGACTCCGGCCCGCCGGTCCGTGCTGTCCGGCGCCGGCTGGCGATCGACGCCGCGTAGCGAGCCGGTGCGGCGCACGGGTGGGCGGCGGAAGGCCCCGGCGGTCCGTGAGGGCTGCCGGGGCTGTGTTCGGGCCGGTGTACCGCATCTTCGAGGGGGTGAGCCTGTCCATGCACGGCCCTGCCCGGCGCACCCATGTCGGCGCGGGTGCGGCGAGCCTATTGGGCGCCGTGACGTCCTTCCCTGGTCGCCGGGCGCGAGCCGCATCGGCTTTGCCGGACATGGTGTGTCGCCCCACAGGGCGCGTCGGCCAGGGGAGGGTGGGGGCCATGGACCACGACGATGCTGTGGGGCGCCGGGTGTACGGCACGGACCACGACGACCCGAACCCCGGCCCACGCCCGCAACGCACCTACCGGGAACTGCTCGGTGGGCCCCTCGACGGTCAGTTGTTCGACGTCACGGACCGGATGCCCGAAGAGCTCTTCACGGGTGCTCTGTTGATCGCGCCACTGGGGATGTACGGGCCGGGTGGCAGGGCGGATTACGGCCCCCGTGAGGATGATCCGTTCGGGCCGTGGATCTGGGGCGGTGACACCCTCTGATCCAGGGCCGGTGCTCGCCGAGGGCCGCGCCCGGTCCTCGCGTGGGCGCCGGACACCAGCGGTGACGCTCTCCCCCTGACTGCCGAATATCAGGGTGATTGGTCATCAATCATCCGTTTTTGTCAGGGACTTTAGGGACTGATATTTCCCATTGGCGCGCCCAGTCGATGTCGAGGTCGGCCAGGCGCTTGCGCTGCTCGACGCTCGGCCGTTCTCGTTCCCGGTTTCGGCGCCGGGGCCGGCCACCGGCCGACGTTTTGGCTATGGGCCGTCACCGCGGGCGTGATGACGTTCAGTGCCGTCCCGGTCGTGGCGCAGGGCCTGTCGGCTT
This sequence comes from Streptomyces sp. NBC_00513, assembly GCF_041431415.1. Classification (GTDB taxonomy): domain Bacteria; phylum Actinomycetota; class Actinomycetes; order Streptomycetales; family Streptomycetaceae; genus Streptomyces. The sequence goes on along the minus strand of NZ_CP107847.1, from coordinate 16,021 downwards.
CGGAGATCGCTCACTGGTCGAGCCGCGCATCCCCGCGTGTATCGGGCCGGCTGAGCGCCGAGTCGGTGGTCGCCGGGACGGTCGGGCAGATTCGTTCTGAGCTGCGGTTTCCGTGCGTCCGTGCGAAGAATCGTGCGGAACGACTGTTACGGAATTTGCTGCTCCGGTTGGGTGACGGACGGGTCAGTGCGCCTGGTGGTGCGCTCCGGGCGGATTGATCGACTGTGTCGTGCGCGGCCCGGGTGGGTGTAGCGGTCAGTGAATGTCAGGGCCACGCTCATGCGGGCTGCGTGTAGTGCGCAGGTGTGTGTGACGGGAATGTCCGGGGTCGGTAACCGGCCTCGTCGGGGGCTGTGGCCGGCCCCGTGTCGGGTCGAGAGTTTGGGTCCTCGGCCCACCAACGGGCCGGGCACCCGCACCGCTACGTGACTCGTATCGGCGGGTGCAGCACAGTTCTTGAGGGGCCACCAGATGTCTGCTTCGTCGACCGCCCGTCGTGTCGCCGCGACCGTCCTCGCCGCCGGCGCCATCGTCTCCGCCGCCGCACTCCCCGCCACCGCGGCGGACCGGGGTCATGACCGGCACCCGCGGGTGGAGATCTCCCGGGTCCAGGCCGACGCTCCCGGGCGTGACGACCGCTCCAATCGTTCCCTGAACGGCGAGTGGGTCGAGATCCGCAACACCACCCGCCAGCCGGTCAACCTGCGCGGCTGGACGCTGCGGGACTCCGACGGCAACCGGTACCGCTTCAACGACACCCGCATCGGCGGCCGCGCCACCATCCGGATCCACACCGGATCCGGCCGCGACACCCGCACCGACCTGTTCCAGGGCAAGCGCGACCACGTCTGGGACAACCGCGCCGACACCGCCACCCTGCGCGACGACCGTAACCGCACCGTCGACACCGAGTCCTGGGGCCGCCGCCGCTAACCGCGACTACGGCCGGCCGCCCGTGAACGGTCGGCAGTCGAAACCGCAGTGAGCGTGTGCCGGGCAGCCCGACAGCCGCCCGGCACACACCCATGTCCCGGGTCGGTCGCCAAGAGCGGCAGGTCGTTCCACGCTCCCGGTGCGGCCGATGCCGAGGGCCCGGTTGCGTGGCACGCCGGGCGACACGTCCCTGGACGTCACCGCTGATCGGCCGCCGGCCCGGTGCAGAGCCGGCGGCGGCGGTGTACCGCTCCGCTTCTCGCCGGGGCGTCATCGTGGTCCGGAGTGAACTCGCCGATTCCGGTCCCGGGTGCACCCTCGGATGCGAGATTGTCGTCCCGGGGTCGCGGAACCGCAGCCCTGAACGGTGTTGGAGGTGTCTGTGGAGACGGACGAGACGTGGACGTCGGATGAGTACGGCCGGTCGCACGAGGGTCGGGTGGGTGTGCTCCTGGATGACGGGTCGGTCCCGAAGCCGGTCTACTTTGATTCGGCGTCGGGCAGCTCGGGCTGGGAGGTGCGTCACTGGAGCGTCTACGACGGCGCCGGCACCTACCTTCCGCGCCCGAAGGCACACCTGCTGCGGGCGGAGTGTTCCTGCGGCTGGACCGGAACCCGGCACACTGTCGACTGGACGACAGTGGGCGACCTCCCGTTCCACGAGAGCGGACTGCGCACCGCGGAGCGGTGCGAGGAGGACTGGGACGCCCACATCCGCGCCGTCGCGGGCACCACGATTCCCCTCCCCGCCGAGTTGGAAGCCCTCTTCCAGACCGTGACCGCCGAGATCGAGAAACTCGCCCAGGACTCACCGACCGCCGCCCTCAAAGCCGCCCGCACCCTGGAACTCATCGCACAGCGCACCGCGCACTGGCCGGCCCACGACGCCCGCGACCAGGACCCGCAGACGGTGGCCGCTGATCTCGGCCTGTCGATGGACGCCACCCGCGGCCTGCTGGCCCGCTTCGGAGGCTGGCACGCCCACGGCTGACCGGCAGGGCAGATCACTTCGTGCGTACCCGGCGGGCCGGGTCCGGTTCCCCGCGGCAGTACCTCGTGCGCCGGATCCCGTGCACGGGCAGACGACGCAGGGCCGCCGCCCGTGCGGGGCGACGGCCCTCAACCCTGCCGGTCTGCTCACGGGGCGGGGGTGACCTCCACCTCGGTGCCGCCGCATCCGGCCGCGATGTCGAGCAGCCGGTCGCGCTCCAGTTCGTCGACGGCCAGGCCCCAGCGGAGCTTGGTCGCGGTCCACTCCGCGCCGTAGCGGCACAGCGCGTCCGCGGACGGCGGCAGCCACTCCGCCGGATCCTGGTCGGACTTCTGACGGTTCGAACGGGCCGTCACCGCCACCAGCGACGTCTCCTGACCGAGGTCGTTCGCATACGCCTCCCGGCGCGCCGCCGTCCACGCGGAGGCTCCGCTGTCCCAGGCCTCGGCCAACGGGACCATGTGGTCGATGTCCAGCGCCCCGGCCGGGGTCACGGGCCGTTCGTCGTAGTACGACCACCACACCCCACCCGTCAGCGTGCAACCGGGGCCGATCTCGGGGGCCTCGACTGCCTCCGCGATTAGCACCTCCAACCTGGTGTTGCAGCCGTCCGACGGGTTCGCGCCCGCGTTCCAGTGCTTGAAGGAGGTGCGCTGGTATCCGGTCCGATCCTCGATTGCGAGCTGGAGCGCGGACACCGCGACGCCGATCGGCACGATCTGCGGAGCGGCGGTCGGCCGCTGTTCGGCGGCGTGGGCGGTGGTGGCGGGGAGGGACAGGGCGAGCGCCGCGGCGGCTGCGGTCGCGGCCCACTTCATGATCATCATGAGGCTGGTTGTACCGGCCGAGGCGGCATCAGGAACACCCCGGGAGCCCGGTTCACCCGGCCGAGGCGACAGGTTCACCGACGAAACGACACTGCACCTCGCCGGATCCAGACACAGAGAGGCGTGAACGCGCGCGCCCCCGACTCCCGCCCACGGTCGCTCGTGCCCCTGCGAGCGGTTGTCGGCTTTGATCGCCCCGTACGCCAAAGGTTTGTGTGATGCCGGTCGAGCGGCTGCATGGGTGTGGCGGCTGGGCTCCGGAGTGTGGCAGGCCGGGGCCCAGCCGATGTGGTGGGGTTCTGGCAGCGGCTGGGCGGCCAGGGTTGGCAGTCTCGGGGTGGTTAGGGGTTCATCGGCCAGATCTTGATGCCGGTTGTGAAGAGGCCGGTGCCGTCGCCCTTGTAGAAGCGGAGTTCGGTGGTCCAGTGGCTGAGGAGGTCGACCTTCTTGTCGCCGTCGTAGTCACCGGCGAAGATTTTGGCGTTGTTGACGGCCCAGCTGTTGTTGGGCCAGATGTTGACACCGCTGTTGAGGCCGCCTTGGGCGTTTTGGTCGTAGCGCATGAGGGAGCCGCCGGGGGTGACGGCGACGATGTCGTCGCGGGTGTCGGTGTTGAGGTCGCCCGTGGTCAGGAGCTTCATGGTCTTCCATGACTTGTCGGGCCACATCTGGCGCTTCTGCTCGTTGAGGAGGCCGTTCGTGCCGGTGTTGTAGGCGTACATTTCGCCGGTGTTCCAGATGGCCAGGAGTCCGTCGCGGCCGGAGTTGTCGACCTTGAAGCGGGCCAGCTGGAGCATGTCCTGCCAGTTGGTGTTGCCAGGCCACATCTTCTTGTCGGCGGCCAGGGTGCCGTCGGTCTTGCCCACGTAGAGTTGAAGGGTGCCCGTACCCCAAACGGCCGCGATGTCCATGTTGCCGTCGCCGTTGAAATCGCCACCGATGATCTCGGCCACGGACTTCCAGCTGCCGTCGAGATTCCACAGGGGTCGGCCGTAGGCGAACGTGCCGTCGGGGAGGCCGTAGGCGGCGTGGAGGTTCCCGTTTCCGGTGACCGCGACGATGTCGGAGCGGCCGTCCTTGTTGAGGTCGGCGGTGGTCATCACCTGCGTCACGTCGGGAAGGATGGTGGCCAGGCGGATCTGTTGGATCCATCCGGCGACATCGTCGGTTCGCGCGGTGATGGCGTTGGTGCGGGTCTCACTCTCGCCGATGCAGCCTCCTTGCCAGGAGCGGCTGGCGACGGCGACGACGTCGCCGGCGGCGTTGAGGATCGGGGCTCCGGTGTCGCCCTTGCAGATGGCGTCGTTCGCGCTCTTGCCGACGATGTCCACGGTCGCGGTGTTGACCGCGGTCACTTTGAAGGCGGCCTTGTTGGGCTTGTTGACGCCCAGTCCCCACAGGGTCTGGGTGTATCCGTAGCCGGCGGAGGAGACCTCGCTGTCCGCGGTGGGGGCGGTGGTGGCGAGGTTGGCCGGGGTGATGGCCGTGATGGGTTTGTCCAGTCGGCCCAGGACCAGGTCGCGGCCGGCGCGCGGTTTGAGGTCGGTGATCGTCGCCACCTGACCGCTGTTGAAGGTGACGGTGGCGCTCTGTTGGGGCTTGCCCGCGGGAACGGTGTCGCCGGGTGTGGCGGCGAAGCAGCTGGCGGCGGTGACGACCCAGCTCTGATCGATCAGGGTGGCCGTGCAGGATCTTGCGGTGTCCTCGGGGCCGATGGTGAGCCGCGCGGTGTAGGAGTGCTCGCCGGCGGCGACAGACCCTCCGACGAGCGCGGCTGCGGTGCCGGCCAGGAGGAGGGAGGCGGAGACTCCGGCGACGGCGAGAGCGGCAAACCGCGTCGGGCGCGAGCGGGTATGGGACATGGTTCCTCTTCGAAAGCGGAGCCCTGCGGGTGCGGTGGGCTCCGGAGTGCTGGGGCTGCGGCGTGCAGAAGTGTCAGTGGCAGGTGATTTGCCGGGCTGCCGGCCGTGGGTCTCGGAAGCAATGCCCTCGACGCCGGAGGCGGAGCGGCGGTGACGACCGCGATGCGCGGCAGGAATGGCGGTCTCGACGGCGGGAGCGCGGCCCTTGAAGGAAGTGCCGGTTCCATCCTGGGCTTCCGGCGACGCCGGCGCGAGCGATGCGGTGCGGTGCGGTGCGGTGCGCCGGGAGTTTCTGGAGGCGGAAGGGTTAGTTGACGCGGAGTTCGATGAGAGTGGAGACGGCTCCGCCCGCACTGCCGGCCTCGCCGTAACCCGTGAAGCGGTTGGCGGGTGCGTCGAGAAGGCTGGTCTTGTCGTCGGCCTTAATGGTGACCTTGACCGGGTCGGTCTTGGTCCAGATGCCGTAGGCGGAGGGCAGCTCCAACTGAACGAAGGCCGGCTTGGCCTTGACGTCGAAGCAGTAGAACATCTGCCCCTCGGTGCTTTCGATCTTCAGGTCCTCCGAGCCCGTGCAGGCCGTGTAGACGAGCCGGCCATTGCCTCGCTTGAGGACGAGGTGAGTCGTCTCTGCCTTGATCTTCGCCGCGTTCGGGTAGGCGAAGTTGTCGATGGCGTACGGCATCTCGCCAGGAGTCGCCGCACTGACCGCAGGCGCCGGGGCGGCCGAGACGGTCGGAGCCGTGCCGAGGGTTCCGGCACAGGCTGCCGCCAGGCCGAACATGAAGAACTTGCGGGTACGAGCTGTCGGCATAAGAGGCCCTTCGAAATGGGAATGGAACATAGGGGTGCCCCAGTGGATTGAAGCAAATTCAACCACACCTGTGATCTTCGATTCGCCGGCGCGTCTGTGATTCGGATCTCAAGGCTCGATCTGATTATTCAAGTCGGAGATCCGGGCCGCCGCAACCGCGGGCCATCGTTACGCGAGGAATGGCTTCGGGTTACCGCGTGTATCTACGGGCCGAACTGACCCAAACGGCACCTGAAGTGCACAAACGAGCACACGGGTATGGGTGCAAAGCGGCAGTTCGAGGCCTGTACGATCATCACTTCCGTCCTGGGATGAGACCGCTAATCCGCCTGCAACCTGACCTGTTGCGGGCAGGGGTTCCTTCCGCATGTGAATCGACCGCCGCGCGGTTCAGACCTGCCCAGGGCTGTCTTCCTATTCAACGATGAGGGGGGTGCGCCATCAATCGGAATTCGCTCTTCCGGAAATCTGTACCGGATGCGTTGAGAACATTCACGGCCCGTCGCCGCACACTGCGCGTAATACTTTCGGCCGGCCTGCTGACGGGGCTGCTCGGCACGACGCCTGCGGCTGTCGCCGCCGAGGAGCCGGGGCTGACGCCTCAACAGGCACGGCCATACGTGGTCGGCTACTGGCAGACCGGCGGCCGCGGCCTCAAGGAAGCCGCCGAGCAGGCGCTGCTCGGCGGCGACGATGCGGTCCGCAAGTTCCTCGACGAGGCCGAGGGGATCGAGCACGCCGACAACCGTGTGGAGACCGCACGGCTGGCGATGACCGGTGGGCCGCGCGTGCGCGAGGCGGCGGTGGCGGCGTTGCATAAGACGCCTGCCGAGTTGCGGGACTTCCTCCTGAAGGGTCTCGAGCAGCCGCAGGATGCCGACCGCAGGGTCGACATCGCCCGCCTGGTGCAAATCGGCGGACCTCGCGTGCGTCAGGCTGGCGAGGCCGCTCTCAAGGGCAGCTACGCCGACCGCGAGACGTTCCTGCAACAGGACCAGTACACCGCCCAGGAGACGGACAACCGGGTCGAAGTGGCCCGTATGACCAGCACCGGCGGCCCGAACGTCCAGGCCGCGGCACGGGCGGCGTTGCAGGGCACGCCCGAGGACATCGTCGAGTTCCTGGAGGTCGGTCAGTTCACCGCCCGCAACCGCGACCAGGAGCACGCGACCATCGCGGAGCTGACCGCGCAGGCACAAGCGGCCGGCAAGCAGGCCGAGGACGCCACGAAACAGGCTGAGGAAGCGTCCAACAAGGCCGTACAGGCATCGAACCTGGCCAAGGAAGCGGCCACGAAGGCCGCCGCGGAGACGCAAGCGGCGAAGAACGACGCCAAGCGGGCCGCGGTCAAGGCGGCCCAGGCAGCCGAAGCCGCCCGCGCCGCCGCCCAGGCGGCCCAGGAAGCCATCGGCTCCGCCAACGCCGCCAACCGCGCCGCCCGCAGAGCCGCGCTCGCCGCCGCCCAGACCGCCTCCGCCGCGGCCGCGGCAGCCGACGCCGCGAACACGGCCCACAACGCGGCCGTGGCCGCGGCCGGCGACGCCTCCAAGGCGGACGCCGCAAGGACGGCCGCCGCCGGCGCCCGCGCAGCAGCCCAGTTCGCCACCCAGTCCGCCGTGGCGGCCCAGAACGCCGGTCGCGCCTCCGCCGCGGCCGCCCTGGCCTCCGACGCGGCCAAGGGAGCCTCAGCCAACGCTCTGGCCGCCGCCGCAGCCGCCGAACAAGCCAACGACTACGCCGACGCGGCGGGCGCCCACTCTACGGAAGCGCGCCAGGCAGCCATCGAAGCCCGCCGCCACGCCAACGCGGCCAACGCCGCCGCCAACCGCTCCGCCGGCTTCGCCCGCCGCGCCGCCGACGCCGCATACGGCGCACGCGACGCCGCGAACTCCGCCGCCGCCCACGCCAACAAGGCAGCCGACTACGCCGACGACGCCGCTGAACACGCCGGCGTAGCCGCGACCTACAGCGCCCAGGCACAGAAGAACGCGGAAGCCGCCAAGAACGCCGCCGACACCGCGGCCGCAGCCGTGACCAAGGCCAAGGAAGTCGCGAGCCTGGCCAGAGAAATCGAAGCCGGCGCCCTGGAGACCCGCACTCAGGCGGCGATCGAACGCGCCATGAGCCTGAAAGCGGAAAGCGAAGCCCAGGTCTCCGCATCCGCCTCCCTCCAGGTCCAGGCCCTGTCCCTCAACGACACCGCGACCTCCCTGGCCACAGAAGCCGCGCGACCCGACGTCGACGTCAAGGCGACGGCCACCAAGGGCCGCCAGCTCGCCATGCAGGCGATGAAGCTCCTCGGGCCCTGGCACCAGGACGCCGCCGCACGCGCCCTGTCCGGAACCGACCAAGACGTCCTGGACTACCTGCGCACCCGCTGGAAGGAAGCCAACCACAGCGACGCCCGTCAGCGCGTCGCCAACCTCAGCACACAAAGCCCCCACCCCTCCGTCCGCACCGCCGCCACAGAGGCACTGAAGGGCACCCCCGAACAAGTCGAAGCGTTCCTGAACGAAGGCCGCTTCACCGCCGGGTACACCGAGATGCGGGTGGAGGTGGCCCGCTACACCAACACCGGCGGAACACACGTCAAGGAAGCCGCCCAAAAAGCCCTCACCAACGGCAGCGGAAAGGCCCTCGCCGTCTTCCTCCAGGCGGGCCAGTACGCGGCCCGTATGGCGGACGAGCGGGTCGCCGCGGCCCAGCTGACCAACATCGGCGGCGAGGAAGCAAAAGCCGCCGCCAAAATCGCCCTCGCGGGATCGCCCGCGAGCCTCCACGACTTCATCGCCACCGGCCAGCACACAGCCCACCTCAAGGACGACCTGGCCACCCACCACGTCGACCAGATCAACCGGCTTCTGAACGAAGGCGACGTCATCGTCGCCAAAGCCCAGAAGAACCGCTGGCTCGCAGCCGAAGCCGCCGCCAAGGCCGTCCAGGCAACAGCCGACGCCCAAAAGGCCGCCGGGCAGGCCGCAGAGTCAGCACGCCAGGCACAGACCGCAGCCAACGACGCCACAGCCTCCGCGAACAAGGCCGCCAACAGCGCCGCCGCCGCCCACAACTCGGCAGCCACAGCCCGCAACGCCGCCGACCGAGCCAACCAAGACGCATCCGACGCCGAGAACTCCGCCGCCCAAGCCGATGACTCAGCCTCCTACGCCCGGCAATCGGCCAAGCAGGCCAACGACTCCGCCGAGCAGGCACACAAGTCCGCCCTCGCCGCCGGCAAAAGCCGCGACGAAGCCGAGACCATGGCCAAGGACGCCTGGACGGCTGTCCGCGACCTCGTCGAGAAGGAGATGGCCGAGGCGCTCCGCCAGGCAGAGGCGGAACGCAAGCAGCAGCAGCAGCAGAAGGCAAAGCCCAAACGGATCTGCCGGCCGTTCGCCAGCCGCGAATCCATGATTCCATTGATCCCCTGCCTCCAGGATTTTGAGAACTCCGAGATCTCGGTTGGGGAAGTCGCACCCGTCCTGCGGAACATCATCTGGGAAGTCACCGGCCTCAACGACATCAAGGCCTGCATCAAGGAACCCACCCTCTTCGGATGCACCGTCGCCGCCGCGGGAGTCACGCCCTGGGGCAAAATCAAACTCGTCGGCAAACTCGCCGGCAAACTCGATGACGCCGTCGAAGCCCTGAAGAACATGCGTGTCACCAGGCGCGCGGTCCAATGCCTCACCTCGAACGCAGCACACAGCTTCCCCGCCGGCACGCGGGTCCTCACGGCCGCGGGCACATCCGTGCCCATCGAGGAGATCCGAGTCGGTGACCGGATCACTGCCACCGACCCCACTACCGGGGAAACCGGGCCCCGTGCGGTCACTCGCACCATCCGCACTCCCGACGACCGCAACTTCACCGACGTCACCCTCACCGACGGCTCCTCCATAACCTCTACGGCGGGCCACCCTTACTGGGTCGAGAACCGAAAGCGCTGGATCGACGCACGCGACCTGCGCGCCGGTGACGCCCTGCGCACGCCGGTCGGTACCACCGTCGAGGTCAACGACACTCATCGCTGGACCGGCCTACAGCCCGCCTACGACCTGACCGTCGATGACCTCCACAGTTACTACGTCAACACCGGCTCCGTCGATGTCCTCGTCCATAACACCGACGGTGTGTGTCCCGCCTGGGTCCTCAAAGCGCTGGATGAACTCGGGCCTTCGCCGCGTGGGCACGCCACCTCCGGCTTTGCGTTCCGCGATGGAGAGCGTGTCTGGCAGCGCCCCATCGTGAGTGGACTATCGCCCAACTCCCAGAAGATCAGCGACTTCTTGGAAGCCTCGGACGACTTCCCCGAATTCTTGGAGTACGTCGGTACGGCTCATCATGCCGAGGTCAAGCTGGCGTGGGAGATGGCGGAGAACGGGCCCAAGGGCGAGAAGCTTGATTTTGTCATCAATAAGAATTACGTTTGCCCGAAGCCTCCCGAGGTGCCGCAGCCGAAATTGACTCCAATGGGCTGCCTTCAGGCTGTCCCTGCGATCCTGTATGAAGACCAGGAGATGTGTGTCTACTTTTCCGGGAGTAATGACTACTGTGAGCCGTTGAAGGGAAAGCGGAAGCGGAAGAAGTAGCCATGGTGTGCTGGGGAGGTTGATTGTGTAGGAATCCTCCCCAGCACATTCTGATTCGATCAACGCGATGAAAGTCGACCCGTGAAATGAGCGGTGCCCCCTGTTTTGGATATTTGGGGTGCGAGATCAGTTCGCAGGTGGGAGACGCTGGCTTCGCGTGGTGTCGGCTGGAGCGCCGGAACCTCGGTCCGATAGCCTGCGCTCATGGCGATGAACTCAGGATCTGTGGTGGATTGCCTCTGCCTTGGAAAGTCCAGACGAGGTTTTGCGGCGTACTGGCTGGGTCGAATGAGGAACGTATGTAGCTGCAGGGTATGATTTGCTTCCAGGAATTCCTAACTTTTTCCAAGGTCTTCTGCGTGCCGAATGTGCGGCCAAGCGAATTGTCATGCGTCTCGTCAGGATCGTTCGGCGGCTGCCAGACGCCGTAGAAGGCGCGCCGTCCCGACCCCCGTCGTTGGAGTCGGCAAATGCCTGCGTCGGCTGTCCCCACACCCCGCGCAGCACGGTTACGCACAAGTCCTGAAAGCTCGCCATCCCAGAGCGTGGAGAGCGAACCGGGGCGAGCCGACGGCTACCACCTCCCCTTCACCGCTCACGTTCTTCACCCCCATGAGTATCTCTCCCTCCCGTATCGCAGGTTGCGTCGACATTCCGATTCTGCTGCTTCGCGAGCAGCGAGGCAGTGGACTTGGGAGAAGGCCAGTTGAATGGGCTGGCACGGGCCCGGAGCGTCGCTTTTGTGGAGCGGCTTGGCCAGCGATGCTGGGGCCGACGGCGCTCTGAGGGGGCGGGCATGGGGGCGGTCGGAATCCTGGCGGCGTTGTCAGTGCTACTTCGTACAATCCAACCCATGTCCTACGCCTCGGCTCGCGATCTCCCCTCGTTCCTGGAATCGGAACGACAGCTGAAGGCCCTGCGCCTGTTCGCGTGGCCCATGAGGGCGCGGATCAAGTCGATCGAACGGGACATGCACGAGCTTGCCGGGACCGTCGACGCCTTCTACGAACTGCTCAGCGACAAGCACTGGATCTTCCACGACCACTTGTCACTGACGGCGGTGCGCGCCCTCCTCGCCGAAGCGCCCGAGGATCCGGACCAGGCCGAGAAGATGCTCATCGACCACTACAACGACCGCGAACACCTCCGCCTCATGCTCGGACCGCTGCGAGACCTGTCCGCGATGCGCCGCCGCCTGCCCCTGGTGGAGAAGGCCCAGGAGGACTACTTCGCCGGCCGCTTCTACTCCTGCGTTCAGGTCCTGCTGAGTGTCATGGACGGGTTCGTCAACGAGTTCGAGACCGTACGCCGCGGCCTGCATGCCCGAACCCCGGAGGAACTACACGCCTGGGACAGCGTCGTGGGCCACCACCGCGGCCTCCAGCATGCCCACCGCACCTTCACCAAAGGCCGCACAAATACGAAGGAAGAACCGGTCTACGAGCTGTACCGCAACGGCATCGTGCACGGCAGCATCCTCAACTACGACAACATCATCGTTGCCACCAAGGCATGGAACCGGCTGTTCGCCGTCGCCGACTGGGCACGCGCCACACAGAAGGAACAGCAGGAAGTTGCCGAGCCCCCTACTTGGTCCGAGCTGGGAAAGCAGCTCAAGGACACCTTCGGGCAGCTCATCGACCAGGCGCAGATCAACCGCCTCAACGAACAGTGGTCACCACAGGAGCTTCTTTCCGACAGCGAGGCGTTTACCGCTCACCCCGCCTACGACCTCTCCGAGCGTTTGTTGACGTACTGGGTCCGCAGCAACTACGGATCCCTGAGCGACCTCATCAGCCGTGACCTGCACACCAAGCACGGCAAGGCGGCACGCAGCGAAGTACGCCGCGTCTACCAGGACCTTCCCCTCGCATCATTTGAGATCGTCGCTGTCGGGCACGACATGCCCGCAGCGTGCACGGTGACCGTCCGTCTAACCCACCCCGACGGCCGAACAAGCACAGCCGGACTGAGATGGATCAGGGAAGACGACCGCGCCCTCCCGCGCCCCGATCCATGGCCCGGGCAATGGCGACTGTCCAACTGGGAGCCTTGGCATCTGATAGCCCGCGGAGAGGGCTGACGACCAAAGACCTCAACCAAGTGGCGGGCAGGTACCTCCGCGTCCATGCGCCACGAACGCCTCAACCCCAAGCTGCAGCACTCATGTCTCATGCCCACACAATGCCGAGTTCTCGTAGTGCGTTGAGTTGCTCGGCGGTGAGTTTTCCGCGCCGCTGCTTGGTGTTGGTGATCCATACGCCGAGTTTCACGACCACGGGCTCCGCCTCACCCTCGACCGCGATCTCCTCGCCGTGCGCGCGTGGCACTGGTCGGTCTGTGCCTTCCCGCTCGACCCACTGCGCGAGCGCTGTCAGCCCTCGCTGGAATGCCTGCTGCGCCTTGCTCGGACCCTTCGTGGTACGCGCTGCCGCAGGCGCGGGAGACGGGGCCTCAGGGGCCTGGATGCCCAGTGCGGTCAGCCGTTCCTGCTGCTCGGTCGACAGCTGCGCCCAGGTGCCCGGTTCTTGCTGCCGCCACCGCCATTTGCCGATGTCGTCGCCGTCGAAGGTGACGCCGGGTGCGATGTAGGGCAGTATGCCGTCGGCGTCGACCAGGTCGGCGAGGACGCGGTGGTGGCGTTGCCAGTCCAGTGGCCACGGGCAGTCCCAGTCCTCGTCGATCGCGGTGAGCTGCGCCGCCCGGGTCGTCGCGGTGTCCTCGTTTTTTCCGAGGCCGTTCTTTGCGCCCTTGCGTCGGAGGTTGGCCATGTGTTGCCCGATGGGCACCATCGCCTCGCCTTCGCCCCACATCGCGTCCTGTCGGGGTGCGAGGTGTCCGGTGGCCCGCCGGTACGACCGCAGGGCGGCGAGCTTGGCCTCCCACGCTTCCTCGCCGGGCTCCCACACCATGCCAGCCTCCGGGGCGTCGAGCAGGGTCTTGCGCCGTTCCTCGAGTTCGCCGGCGCGCAGGGCCTTGCGCTGTTGGTGGACCCATCGGCCGAGGGGGAAGTCCTTGGTGACCCCCAATTCGACCTCGGTGTCGTAGGGGACGGCGTGGATGCCGGTGATCTTGTTCTCCTTCCGCCAGCGGATGAGGGCTTGGTAGCCCTCCAGCCACACCAGCGACTCGGGCCGGTAGACGCGGGTGCGCAGGAACGCGGCGATGGTGGCGGCGTCGCGCGGGCTGGAGAAGTGGAGCAGGGCCGACTCAGCAGCGGCGTCGACTCCGTCCTCCTGGTCCTCGCCGTCGCTCTCACCGCCGGCCCCGGTGATCCGCCCGTCTTCGTCACGCTGGACGTGGACTTTGCGCTTGCCGCTGGTGAGGGCGCGGGAGGCGAGCTGTTCGACGAGTCGTTCGTCATGGCTGCGGAGGCCTTGGAGGACCGCTACGAGGGGTCGGTAGCTGGCGCTGGCGACCATGTCGGTGGGGTCCTCGTTCGGGGCCAGGAACACCGGCACGATGATGCGGGCGACCTTCGTGCTGCCGTCGCGGTTGAGCCGCAGGGCGCGGCCGATGTTCTGGACGATCTCGACCTGCGAGCCGCGGGTATCGGCGAAGCAGACGGCTTCCACGCCCCGCTCGCCGGTGATGTCGACGCCCTCCCCAAGTACGCGAACGGACGCGAGGAAAGCGCGGTGGACCCGGCGCCCGGCCGCGTCGATGCCGTTGGCGAACTGGCGCAGGACCTCGCGCCGCTCGGACACGAGGTGGTCGCCGCACAGCCACGCCGACCACACGCGGTCCGGCGGTACGTGGCGGCCGGCCTCGAGTTCGTAGAACTCCGCGTCGATCGACGACTTCGGCAGCCTGTTGGCTGCGGCCAGGTCGGCGTCGGACGCGTCGTTCATGTACAGCGCGGCGGCGGTCTCGGGCAGCTTCTCCGCGAACGCGGCGGCCTCCTCCACCTTCTGGTGGAACGTCATGACCGTACGCAAGTTGTACGTCGCCGCGTGCTCCAAAAGTGCGGTCTGCAGGAGCGCCAGGCGCCGGCCCCGCCGCGCCTCTTCCGACTCCCCGAGGATGGGGGAGGGGTCGCGGATCTCCAGGACGTCGATCTCGAAGCCCGCAAGGATCTCGCGCTCGATTGCCTCCGAGAGCCCGAGCTCTGCGAGCCACGCGCCGTAGGTGCCGTCCGGGTCGTCGGCCATGGACGCGATCTCCGCCTCCTGGCCGTCCGCGCCCTTCTGGGGGCGGGCTGCTGCGAGGATGCGCGGGGTGGCGGTGAGGTAGAGCCGGAAGTCGGCCGGGATCCGCTGGTTGTCGTGGATCGCCGCCCACGGCCGCCCGAGATCGCCGGCGGTTCCATGGGCCTCGTCCACGATCGCGAGGTCGAACGGGGCCATCTGCTGCCCGTACAGCCGTTCCCCGCCCGCCAGGGCGGCCTCCAGCGGCCCGCGCATCTTCCGCTGGCCCTCGGCTGCGTCGATGTCCTCACGGTCCACGAGGGAGGCGTACGTGGCGAGCACGACGACCGGGCCGGTCGCGGCCCACAGGGCGAGCTGGATCGGGTTGGTGGTGGTGCGCACCCCCAGCGAGTTGAGCACCGCGTCGTTCTCCAGCGAGCACACCGCGACCATCGGCGCGGTGTGGCCCACCAGGCGCCACGCTTGGGCGGTCTGCGCGAGCAGGTCCAGGGTCGGCACGGTCACGAGGATCCGGCCGCCCGGGAAGCACTCCAGCGCGCACGCGGCGGCTGTGATCGTCTTGCCCGACCCGGTAGCGGAGACGATCGTGCCCCGAGCCCCCTGAGAGGGTACAGATGACCTTGCAGGAAATCCCACCCACTTTCGGAACGCCGACTTCTGGTCGACTTGGTGTTCCCTGAGCTGAACACCGTACATACCAGGCCATCCCTTCCAGGATTTTTGTGCGAGGCTATAGACTTTTCCGGCGAGCCGACGCGTGGTCTCTCGGGTGGTTGATCGTGAGGCTGGCCCCGACAGGGTGGGCCAGGCGAGGGCCCGTATGCTCGTGCCCATGATCAGCCCTGTCTCCGGTCCTCCCACGTGGAAGCACCTGCTGGCCTCCCTGGCTCTCGGAGTGGTCATTTTGGGCTGCTGGTACGGGGCGCAGCCGGTTTACCCGGACTGCGTGTACTTCGGCGACTATTCAATCGAAGATGCTGTTGAATCTGGACAGTGCGATCCACCTCGAATGAATTGGAGTACTTGGATTGAATAGTGGAAACGATGCAGCATGTCGCCTTCTTCTGCCAATGGTACATGCTGAATCAATTTTGATGCAGTGACTCTCGGGAACCGACATAAACAAGCGAGGAGTCTGTTGTGGTGAAGTCGGACATGGATCGTGACCACTGGTCCTGGACCCCGCTCGTGGCGGTGGGGATGCTGGAGTTCGGGATGCGCCGAAGTGAGGTCGCGGCCGCGCTGGGCCGGTCGACTGCGGACGACGATGACCGTCTTGGTGCAGTCGGGCATGAGCACTTTCCCCGCCAAGGTGTCAGCGCGTACTACACGACCGCGGGTCACCTCGCGGCGGTGGCCTTGTCGGCACTGACAGGCCCGCAGGTCACCCTCGGCGGAATTTCACTGGTGGGACAGTCGATCGGAGAGCCGGCGGGAGGGCTGTGGTCACCCACACTGGAACGCTTCCACGACTACGCGAAACAGCACGGCATGAAGGCGTCATGGCTTCCCTCGGGAGACCCGGCACTGCAGCAGTATGGTCTCGTTCTGCGCAGGGTCAGGGTCGGAGACGTTGTTTTGAGTCGCCCCTTGCTGATGTACAGCGGATGGACCTGGGGCGCGTGGGAGGAGTTCATCCCGGACGAGGAGTGGACCGCAGGCCCCTGACAGGCCCCGAAGCCCGGACCAGCGATCGAAAGACCGCCCCGCCCTCCTTGGCTGGCGGAGCCCACGCAGTGGGCTTCAACGGTCCTGGAGGCGCAGCCGGAAGGACTATCTGGCGGGAGAGCGCAGCGGACCCCAACTCCCCCACTAAAGCTCCCACTAGCCCGCACCACCCGACCCCATCGCCACGGCCAC